>NZ_DEXU01000026.1:0-81644 GCF_002364295.1 Idiomarina sp. UBA3176 | reverse complement strand
TTTTCTTAACTGATCGGCATTACCCGAATACCGGGGCGTTTTTATTGTTACTTCTCGGAGCGATTAATTGCCCATGTAAGACGTCAGCATCCAGGCTGTTTTTTCCTGCTCTTTGATGTAGTCACTCATCAACGCGTTGGTTCCTTCATCGCCTGCTTCATCAGAAATTTCAAGAATTTCACGCTGCAAACGAATGGTGGTCTGATAGCTATCCAGAATATTGGCTACACAGGCACGACCGTCGTGTACATCTTTAACTTCTTCAATTTCGCTGTTCTTGATGTAAGTTGAGTAAGCATGCTGAGGGCGCTGACCCAAAGTTAAAATACGCTCAGCAATTTCATCAATTTTAAGCAGTAAATCGTCGTAGGTCTCTTCGAATTTAGCGTGCAGTTCAAAAAAACGCTCGCCCTTAATGTTCCAGTGAAAACCGCGAACATTCATATAAAAAACTTGGTAATTTGAAAGTAGCTCATTGAGCTTGTCACCAAGTTGTTCTGCTTTTTTCTGGTCTAAACCAATAACGCTTAACTGTTTCATAAACCCTCCTTTATCATCGTTATGCCTTAACCATAGTTGAATCATAGGGTTAAAGAAAGCGATGAAAATCGATAACGCTGACAGTTAAACTCGATAACTGTCAGCTTATGCTTACATAGGGAGTATGGGGGCGCTGTGAGTTAAATCAACTCAGGCTTTCAAGTTTACCGTCGCGGATATGTTTTTCACCGCGGGCTTTAGCTAATTGAATTTGACGCTCACGTTCGGCAAATCGCTCTTTTTGCTCGGTTGAGGTCTTGTCATAGCAATGCGGGCAGCTGACACCTTTCTGGTAATGTTCTGACTGCATTTCTTCAGCAGTAATGGGCATGCGGCAGGCATAACACTGGTCGTATTCACCCTGCTCCAGACCGTGCTTAACGGTAACGCGTTGGTCAAAAACGAAGCACTCACCATTCCAGCGACTGTTGTCTTCCGGCATCATTTCCAGATATTTAAGAATTCCGCCTTTTAGATGGTAAACCTCATCAAAGCCCTGCTCTTTTAAATAAGCGGTCGACTTTTCGCAGCGGATACCACCGGTGCAGAACATAGCAACTTTCTTATGTTTTTCCGGATCCAGATGCTGCTTCACGTACTCCGGAAACTCGCGGAAAGTATCGGTCTTAGGGTTAATGGCGCCTTCAAAGGTTCCTACGGCGTATTCATATTCGTTGCGGGTATCAATAACCAGCACTTCCGGGTCGGCAATCAGGTCGTTCCATTTTTCCGGATCGACATAAGTACCGGCCGAGCTTTTAGGGTCAACCCAGTCAACGCCCAGGGTGACAATTTCTTTTTTCAGTTTTACCTTGGTGCGGTAAAAAGCTTGCTCGTCACTGGGGGATTCTTTGTGTTCAATGTCAGCAAAACGCTCATCGGAACGTAAGTAATTCAAAACGTTGTCAATGGCTTCGCGGGTACCGCAAATGGTGCCATTAATGCCTTCACGGGCTAACAGCAGAGTGCCTTTTACATCGTTTGCGATAAGCGTTTGATACAGAGGTTCGCGGAGCTCTTTATAGTCATTTAGCTCAACAAATTTATACAATGCCGCACAAATATACATATCATGTTACCTTCTTCAGCGGTCCGGAACGTAAATCCGGAGCCATTAATTAAATTGCGGATCAGTAAATCGCGCGGATTATACCGTTTTGATCCCGATCAGCGCAAATCAGGGACTCAGGGAGCAGTAAGAAAGCATGATTAACGAAGCCTTGTTTTATGGCCTGGTACTCTTATCAGCCGCAACCTCGTTATTAACAGCCGTGGCCGGTGCTGGCGGAGGCGCGGTATTGATTGGTGTAATGGCTCTGGTATTACCCGGTAGCGCGGTTATTCCGGTACATGGACTAGTGCAAATGGGGTCTAATATTGGACGAACCGGGTTGTCCTGGAAATACATTCATTGGCCTACCGTTGCCTGGTTTGTGCCCTTTGGTTTGTTAGGCACTTTTATCGGCAGTTTATTATTGGTTCAGCTTCCGACACATTTTCTGCAAATTACCATCGCACTATTTTTAATCTGGCTAACCTGGGGACCTAAGTTGCCACAGAGTTTCCGTGGGCGTGCTGGTCTAGTCGGTGGTGGCTTGGTTACCGGCTTTATTTCTCTTTTTGTTGGTGCGTCAGGGCCACTGGTTGCCGCTTTTGTAAAAGCCCGGTTTAGTCAGCGAATGCAAACCGTCGCGACGTTCTCCGCAGTAATGACCATGCAACACGCGCCTAAAGCGCTGGTGTTTGGCATGGCCGGGTTTGTATTTCAGGACTGGCTACCGCTGGTATTAGCAATGATAGCGGCCGGTTTTGCCGGTACCTGGATTGGTCTGCACTGGCTGAAAAAAATTACTGACCAGCGCTTTGACCAACTATTTCGCTTAATCATTACCTTGCTGGCTTTGCGTCTGCTTTGGGTCGCGCTTGAGCCGTTTGTCCCAGCGTTGACGGGCATAACGGCGTAAACTGGCAATGTTATCGGTTTCATCCATGATGGGGGTACCCAGTATGGTTTCGATAATATCTTCCAGCGTAATGAGTCCCAGCCAGCTGCCGTGTTCGTCATACACTAAAGCCATATGCTGACGTTCTTTAATCAGATGGCTCATCAGAGCTTCGACACTGACGGTTTCTGTGACTATCTCAACCGGTCTTACAATGTCTTTCAGCGAGTCTGATTCGTCAGCATCAAGGATATCACTACGAAAAACAATACCTTGTGGCTCCTCGTCGGTATCAATGACCGGGTATCGGGAAAAAGGCAGCTTTCTAATTCTTTCGCCGACTTCCGGCATGCTTAAATCTGGTCGAATGGATTCACATACTGTTCTTGGAGTCATGACCTGACGTACCCGAATTTCATGTAAGTCGAGAATGTTCAGAATGACCCGACGTTCGTCGTCATCTAACGCTTTTTCTTCGTGTCCAATAGTCGCCATGGCCTTAATTTCGGAGCGAACGTCAATGTCCGCTTCTCCGCTGCCAATGCGTTTTGTGATTTGATCTGAAAGCCAGATAAACGGCTTAAGTGATAAAATTAAAAAATTCAGTACTGGAGGGAGAATTGGAGCTATCCCACGCCAGAATTTAGCGCCTATGGTTTTCGGAATTATTTCCGATAGTACCAGAATAAGCAGCGTCATAATTGCTGAAGCTACTCCCAGATAACCGTCACCAAAGACGACCCCAACTTGTGCTCCAACCCCTGCGGCACCTGCTGTATGAGCTATGGTATTAAGCGTCAGAATAGCTGCCAGCGGTTTATCAATAGAATCTTTTAGCTTGCGCAACTGTTGATGGGTTTTAGGCCGGGACTCTTTTAGCTGTGCTATATAGCTTGGCGTAACCGACAAAATAGCGGCTTCTAAAACTGAACAAATAAATGAAACGCCAATGGCGATAAAAGCAAAAACAATGAGTAGGAACATTGGTACCTTAAATACTTACAAAAACTGCATTAGTAATAACATAGTTCCCGCGACGATGAGAATGGACCAACCGACGAGACCTGCGTATTTACCCCATAAGCGTTCAGTATAAGGCCCTAACCATAAAACGATAAGTGCTAATACATAATAACGTAAAGCTCTTGCGGCACCAGCCGCTAGCATAAATAGCCAAAGCGGATAATCACCAGCACCTGCGGCCAGCATGGCTACCTGGAAAGGAACGGGAGTAACGCCCACCAGAAAAATAGCAATAAAACCGTCTTCACTCAGAGTGTCCTGGAATTCTTTATAGTAGTCCTGAATGGACAGGTAGTTGATGAACCATTCTCCAGCGGTATCAAATAAGGCAAAGCCAATGTAGTAACCGACAATAGCCCCGGCCAAAAAACCCGCTAAAGCGACAGTCGAAACCAGCCATATGCGTTTGCGTTCTAGTACCATGTAAGGTACTAGGACCAACTCTAAGGCTATGGGAAGTATCGTTGCCTCCAGGGCAGACAGAAAAAATAGAAGTATCAACGCATGGGGGGAACTGGCCAGTTTCTGATACCATTGTTGCGTCTTCGAGTTTTCTGTCATTGGCGCGTCAACATATTATTTTCGATAGCATTCATCGGCCCAGTGTAGCGTGATTTTTTTGCAAATAGGGATCGAAGCCGTTAAAACTTACGTAAAATTTGCACTTACATCGTGTTGTTAAAAGGTAACTCAAAATGAAATATCAAGGAAGCCCGGGCTTTTCTCATGGGCAGGCGGACAAAATTGGTGTCTTGGTTACTAATCTGGGAACTCCAGAGGCTCCAACAAAAAAAGCGCTCAAGCCCTATCTAAAAGAGTTTTTATCCGACCCTAGAGTGGTGGAAGTTCCGCGCTTACTTTGGTTTTTGATTTTAAACGGCGTTATTTTGCGTTTTCGGCCTAAACGTTCAGCTGAAGCTTATAAAACTGTCTGGACTGATCGTGGCTCTCCCTTGTTATTTCACACGCAAGACCAGGCTTCGGCCATTGAGGCAAAACTGAAGCAAACCTGGGGTGACAACATTGTTGTGGATTTTGCCATGCGTTACGGGAACCCGGCTCTTAGCGAGGTGGTTGAGAAGATGATGCAAAAAGGCGTTCGCAAACTGCTGGTGTTGCCTTTGTATCCGCAGTACTCGGCATCGACCACGGCCTCAACCTTTGATGCGCTGGCCAAAGACTTTACCAAACGCCGCTGGTTACCTGAACTTCGTTTTATTACTCACTATCACGATTTTTCACCTTTTATCGAGGCCGCTGCTCAGCGCATTGAAAAACACTGGGACGCTCATGGACGGGCTGATAAGTTGCTGTTTTCCTACCATGGGATTCCACTGCGCTACCTGAAAAATGGTGACCCTTACCATTGCGAATGCTACAAAACATCGCGCTTACTGGCAGAACGATTAGGGCTTGGAAAAGACGAGTATCTGACGACTTTTCAGTCACGTTTTGGCCGCGAAGAATGGTTGCAGCCCTACACCGATATGACGATGAAAGCGCTTCCCGGTAAAGGAGTAAAGTCGGTTCAGGTCTTTTGTCCGGGATTTTCTTCTGACTGTTTGGAAACCGTAGAAGAAATTGGGGAAGAAAACCGTGAATACTTTATGGAAAGTGGCGGTGAGCGGTACGAGTACATTTCAGCTCTGAATGCCGAAAGCGGGCATATTGATGCGTTAAGTCAGCTTATTGAAAATAATTTGCAAGGCTGGTCAGTTGAAGACGTAACCGAACAGCGACAGCAAAGAGCTGACCAGGTAAAAAAGCAAAGTTTGCCCTATGATGATTAAAGGAGATTAACTTGGCGCGTACGACTTCTTTCGGCAAACCTTTTATGTTTATTGCCTGGGGGCTAGCCCTTGTCATGTTGGTCTGGTTTTTTGAAGACCAGTTGCAGCAACAGTTTAACCCGAACTCTCAGGTGCAAAGCCATGTTGATAACGGACAAGTCACCGTTTTGCTGGAGCAAAACCGGATGGGTCACTATGTGGCTCAGGGTAAAGTGAATGGTCAATCTGTGACATTCTTACTCGATACTGGGGCAACATTGGTTGCTGTTCCTGAAAACCTGGCCGCAGAACTGGGTTTACGAAAAGGCCGGCAAGGTATGTCTCAAACCGCGAACGGACGTGTTATAACTTATAGAACAGAAATTGACAGATTAGAACTGGGTGAAATTCAGCTAACGAATGTCGCGGCGTCTATCACTCCCGGAATGGATGGGGATGTCATACTTTTGGGCATGAGTGCTTTGAAGGAATTTGAGTTAACGCAAAAAGGCGATACTCTTACGTTACGTTATTAAATAAAACAAAACAGGAATGATGTATGTACAAAACATTACTAGGGGCAAGCTTATTGTTGGTGGCGGGCAGTGTTAATGCACAACAAGAGGCATTGCAGCAATGTGCAGGGATTGAAGACTCGCTGGAGCGACTGGTATGTTATGACAATATTGCTAAGCAGTCTCAGGGACAGGTGAAGCAAGCAGAAGGAAAAGCCAGAGGAAAAGTGCAGGCAGAAAAACAAAAATCAAAGGCTGAGCGCCGTGGTAACTCTTCTTTCGAGCGAACCTTTGGTATGGAGCATAAAGACAAAGAGGAAGGCCAGCTCGACCGAATTGAGGTTGAAGTCGCAGCGAAAGAGCAGGGACCTTATGACAAGTGGCGTATCGAACTGAGTAATGGCCAAATTTGGAAACAGACCGACAGCGGTGGTTATTTTCCCTGGGACGAAGACGATACCTATTATATTGAACGCGGCGCATTAAATTCATTTTTCTTTGGCCGTGAAGGTTCGAATCGCCGTATGCGAGTGCAGCGGGTTAAATAAAATAGGCGGTAAATATGCAGCGAGCCAATGCAGGATAGCCTCCCCGAATACAGCCTGTTGGCGACAGGCATAGCTATTGTTCTGATTGCTACGACAATTTTTGTCGTAGTGATCCGCAAAAGAGCGGAAAAGAAATACCAAGGCACAAATTACTTAATTCAGTCACATTATGAAGCGTTTAACTCGTTAGCCCGGCACCGGGATATTGAAAGCCGCCTGTTGGGCATCTGTCGGCTTATTGAGTCTCAAATTGATGGTGCCATGTGCTCCATTATGGCGGTTGATAAAAAAACACAAACCTTATCAACTGTCGCTTCTGTTTCCCTGCCTAAGTCCTATAACCGCGCCTTGGATGGCTTAGCCGTAGCAGACGGTGTTGGCGCTTGTGGTACAGCGGCAGCACTCGGTGAGCCCGTGCTGGTTGCTGATATGAGAAAGGACCAGCGCTTCAATGAGTTCCGGTCCCTCCTCGAGCAGCAAGGTTTAGTGGCGTGCTGGTCCCACCCTATTTTTGCAACCTCTGACAGTGACGTTATTGGAACTTTCGCAATTTACTTTTCAGAGCCGAGAGTGCCTTTAGGACCTGAACTTGAAATTATTGTCCGTAATCGTGATCTGGTGGCTCTCATCATTGAACAGGAGGAGCAAAGAAGGAAACAAGCTCGTCTTGAGCAAAGTCAAAGTTCACTCTTTACTCACAACCCCGATGCCGTGTTTATGCTCGACTTAGAAGGCAACTTTACGAGTGTTAATCGTTCAGTTTGTGAGCTTTTATTGCTTAAAGAAGAGGATTTACTGGGTAAACACTATGAGCTGGCAGTGCCTGAAAGTGACCAGAAACGAACCTCAGAGCATTTTGAAGCGGCTAAAGCCGGTATTCCACAGTCCTACGAGATAAAGGTAAAAGACCAGACCGGTCAGCTTCATGACTTAGCGATAACCAATATTCCTATTATTATCGATGGCGAAATTACCGGTGTTCACGGCATAGCTAAAGATATTACCGAACGAATTCAGCGAGAAGAAGCGTTAGAATTTTTCACTTCTCACGACAGCTTAACGCACCTGGTAAACCGCAGTGCAATGGAGCAGCGACTACAACAGCTGCAGGAAAACAAGAGTGACGCGGCAATATTCGTCCTCTTTATCGATTTAGATGGCTTTAAACCTATAAATGACAGCTTGGGACACTACCTTGGAGACGAGGTCTTAATTGAAACGGCGCAACGCTTGCAGCAGGTTGTTTCGGAACCTAACTTACTTTGCCGTTTTGGTGGCGATGAGTTTGTCGCCGTTATTCAGGATATGAGTGCTGTTGAGCAAGTTAATGCGTTATGCGCGGAAGTTTTAGCGGTATTCGAACAGCCTTTTCGGATTGGCGAAGTCGAGGTTTCTTTGTCGGCAGCAATTGGTGTTTCAGCAAATGATATTGAATTTAAACACCCGATGGAGCTTACTCAACGTGCCGATGTTGCTATGTATGAAGCGAAAAAACGCGGTGGTAACTCTGTTTACTGGTATTCCGCAAACCTTGATGAAGGCTTAGGTTACAAAGTGGCATTGCGGACTAAAATTCAGGAAGCGCTTGCGCAAGAACAGTTTGAGCTATTTTATCAACCCATTATGACCGACAAAGGTAAAGTTGCCGGAGCCGAAGCGCTCATTCGCTGGCAACATCCAACCAAAGGTTATGTTTCTCCCGCAGACTTTATTCCTGTTGCTGAGCGCACAGGGCAAATCATTCCAATTAGTGAATGGGTGCTAAAGCAGGCTTGTCGCGATCTGCAGCAGCTTAAGCGATATGGTATAAAATCTGTTTCGGTGAACTTTTCGCCTATCCAGTTTTATCGTGAAGATTTTGTCAGTAAAACGAAAGCGATACTCGAACAGTTTGATATTAAACCCGGCGAGATCACCGTCGAAATTACAGAGAATGTATTAGTTAATGATACTCAGCGTATTGCTGAGTTATTGCAGCAATTGCGAGATCTGGGTTTGGATGTGGCCATTGACGATTTTGGTAGTGGCTTTGCCAGCTTACGTTATTTAAATATGTTGCCGGTAAATAAGCTCAAAATTGATCGCAGCTTTATCGAAAATATTCATGAGAACTCGCATAACGCTGCTATTACCTGCGGTATTCTGAGCATGGTTGCAGGCATAGGTATCGAAACCGTTGCTGAAGGTGTAGAAAAAGAAGAAGAATGTGCTTATTTAGTGGAGCATGGTTGCCACTTTATGCAAGGGTTCTTATTCAGTAAGCCGAAGCCGCTGGGAGAACTGCTCAAATGGGCAGAACGCCAGCAATCTTTCGAAAACGAACGTTAGCGGATTCGGAACTGACGGAGCTCCTGTTGCAGGTTGGCAGATAGCTCCGCCAAATTTTCACTGGACTCTTTTACCTGCGCCGAACTTTGCGCGGACTGATCTGAAATACTACTAATAGTATTAATGTTCTGATTAATTTCCTCTGTAACTGAGCTTTGCTCATCAGCCGCGCTGGCAATATGACTGTTCATATCATTAATTTCTGCTACCGCCGAGGTTATTGCCTGGAGTGACTCATCAGCATTTCTTGCTCTTTCCACTGTGTGATCCGCCTCTTCCTTACCGGTGTTCATTGAGCGGACAGCTTCATGAGTTGCTGTTTGTAAACGCTCAATCATTTCCTGAATCTCCTGGGTTGATTTTTGTGTGCGGCTGGCTAAGGTTCTGACCTCGTCAGCAACAACAGAGAAGCCCCTTCCATGTTCCCCTGCACGCGCAGATTCAATAGCCGCGTTTAACGCAAGCAAGTTTGTTTGTTCAGCTATGCTACCAATAACGTCCAGTACCTTACCTATGTTGTCGCTATCTTCCGCTACCTTAGAAATAGTTTGAGATGTTTGATTCACGTGGTTAGCTAAACTCTGAATCGCATCAACTGTCGACTTAACGACATCGCGACCTTGCTTGGTATGATCGTCAGCTGTTTTCGCAGAAGTCGCTGCGTCATTAGCACTTTTGGCTATTTCGTCCACTGTGGTCGACATTTCATGGATAGCCGTTGCCACCTGCTCAACCGCTTCGTGTTGCTTCCTGATGCTTTCGTTAGACTCTTCTGAAATGCTGGAAAGCTCTTCTGACGATGTTGCCAGTTGTTCGGTCATTTCATTAATTTTGGTAATAATGCGCTGAAGCTTTTCGACAAAAGCATTAAATGCATCGGCTACTCGACCCAGTTCATCTGTTCTGTCCAGATTAACGCGTGCGGTTAAATCTCCTTCGCCTTTGGCCATATCTTCAAAACGCTCAAGCATTAAGTTCAATGGCCTGGTAATTAATGGTGGAAAGAATAATGCCAGCAATACGCAGATAGCTAAACCTATGGTCAGGACAACCATCTCTGTCCAGTTACTTTGACTGATGACTTCGTCAATAATGTCAGACTGACTGAGTGCTGCTTCTTCTTTGCGTTGCTCTAGCTGGTCAAGAACGTCCCGCATGGTCTCGAACTGAGGGCCGCTTTGCTGCTCACTTAAACTAATGGCTTCTTCAACCCTGTTTTGACCATGAAGCTCTATTACTCGCTTAGTGGTTGCGACCCAGGTCTCATTTTTTCGCTTGTAATCAGCAACCATTTGACGTTCTTCGGCACTTGAAGTGATAGCTAAAAATCGGTCCACCCGTTGAGAAGCTTGCTGTAGGTTCTCATTGACTGTGTCGACAAGTGCTTGTTTTTTTGACGAACCTGGTGGAACTGAAAGTAAGGTTCTTTCTGCTACCAGAGCCTGATGTAGGTCGCGATCCGCTTGCAATAAGTAATTAAGGCCGGGTAAGTGTTCACTGGCTATTTCATCAACGCTGTTAGCAACGGATTTAAAATTCACGGTACTGACGGTAGCAATACCAATAAGCACTAAAGCCAACAGTGCAATAGGAAGTATTAACTTGTACCGAAATGTAAGGTTGTTAAACCAGCTCATAATTTAACCTCTAAAGTAGCTCGCGACCGATGTCGTGTGACTTATTATCGGAAGCTAAAGAGGGTTACTTTAGGGGGGGATGAAAAAATGCTGAGTGTCATATAACACCCAGCATAATTGATTTTTAACTATTTAATATCAGTCAGTCGCAAATACGGACGTAAGGTTTTCCAGCCCTGCGGAAATTTCTCTTTTGCGTCTTCGTCGCTGACCGTTGGACGAATAATGACAGAATCTCCGGGCATCCAATCTGCCGGGCATGCCACTTCGTCACGGTCAGTCGTTTGCAGAGCATCAATAACCCGTAAAATCTCGTTGAAGTTGCGGCCGACAGTCATTGGGTACGTCATGATCAAACGAACTTTTTGGTTCGGATCGATAATGAAAACCGAACGCACTGTTGCTGTGGCGCTCTCGTTTGGATGGATCATGTCGTAAAGCTGCGCGACTTCTAAGTCTTTGTCGGCAACGATAGGAAACTCAAGTACGGTATTTTGAGTGTCGTTAACATCATTGATCCAGCCTTTGTGAGCTTCCACGGTATCGGTAGACAGCCCCAGAGGTTTCACGTTGCGCTTTTCAAACTCTGGTGCCAGTTGGGCTGTGCGACCCATTTCCGTTGTGCAAACCGGTGTATAGTCTGCCGGGTGGCTGAAGAAAAATACCCACGAGCCTTTCGCCCAGTCGTGGAATTCTATCGAACCCTGTGTGGTATCAATGGTAAAATTCGGTGCAGTATCGCCAATACGTAATGTCATAGAGTGCCTCCTGAAGCAATTATTGATAAGCTTTGCTGGTAACCATTAAATGATAGCGTACTGAACACATTACAAGGCATTGGGCTTATAACCTTTTACTCTAATATAGATGCGTGGACTATTAGCAATGACTTTATTTATTGATGCCGATGCCTGCCCTGTGGCAATACGGGAAATTCTCTTTCGCGCGGCACAACGAAAACAACTGCACCTCTACTTAGTGGCTAATCAACGCATTCAAACACCTAAATCTAAATTTATTCATATGGTGCAGGTAGGTAGTGGTTTCGATGTGGCAGACCATGAAATAGTCCGGCGCTGTGAAGCGGGCGACTTAATCATAACCAGTGACATTCCGCTGGCGTCAGAAGTGATAGACAAAGGCGCTAAAGCATTAAGCCCCCGGGGGCAGCTCTTCACTCCCGATAATATTCGACAGCGGCTGAACATAAGAGATTTTATGGACACCATGCGTAGTAGCGGTATTCAGTCTGGTGGTCCGCCGCCGTTGTCGAATGTGGATCGAAAAAACTTTGCGGATCATTTAGACCGTTTATTAGCAGGGAGTTGAACTTGACCTTTTTTGCGGCGTTACCGGCAATTATCTGGGCTCTTATGGTTTGTTTTTTTCCTGAGTGGCTGACGTCTGTCTCGTTTTCAGTTCCCGGAACTATCTCAGCAGCATTAGGGCTGGTGTTCTTGGTTGCCGCTTTCTTTCGGCAATGGCAATGGTTTTATTGGTGCGCCTGGGTTGGTGGTATCTACGCTACGATTCAGCTCGGTTTGCAGCAACCGCTGGCGCAGAAAGAGGTTTCCCAACTGTACGAGGCACTTCCTGTGTGGTTATCGGTTAGTGCCTTGCTTCTGACCTTCCTGAAAAAGCCAGTGCTACTAACCGGAAAAGGCATACTGATATTTGTTGCTTTGGCAATACTGCCTTTATCGTTATTGCTGACTCCAGTTGCACAAACCCTTGCGTTATTGAGTCCCGCAGAGGTTCTGACTTTACCTGACTGGCAACAAAGTTCGTTTGCTATTGGGCTGCTAATTTGGACGGTTGCCATGGGCGGCGTCTGGGCAACTTATTTGCTTTATAAAAGCGCTTCCGCTTTTGCCTGGAGTAATTGGGCGGCCTGGTTTTCGCTTATGGTCTTTTTGTTGGCCGTGCAGTATCAACAAGCCTCCACCTGGGCCGCTTTGGCAGCCAGTGCTTGCTTATTGCTGGCGCTGGCCGACCAAATGTTGAAGCTGGCTTACATTGATGAACTAACCGGGCTGCCGCAACGGCGTGCGTTGATGAGTCAGTTGCAACACTTACGCAAACGCAGTGCCGTTTGCATGCTCGACGTTGATCATTTTAAAAAGTTTAATGACCGCTATGGACACGAGGTTGGTGATCAGGTGTTGCGGCTGTTAGGCAGTATCTTAAAAGAACACGGCGGGTTTAAGGCATACCGCTATGGCGGAGAGGAATTTACCTTAGTATTTTTCCACAACGATGAAGAAAAGTTAAAAAGTACGCTGGAAAGCGTTCGTAGCCAGGTAGCTAATTACCCGCTTAAATTGCGAGAGCCCTCGCGGCCGGAGAGTAAGATAAAAGGCAAAGAAGCGCGAGGTAAAAAGGAGCAGAGTAAAACGGTAAAAGTTACTATCAGTTTAGGTGCGACGTTAAAGGAACCTGATGATACCGCGGACAGTATTTTGAAACGTGCTGATGAAAACCTTTATTCTGCGAAAAAAGCTGGGCGTAATAAAGTGGTGCTGAAATAGAAGCGATCTAAAACCAACGATATACGTTAATAGTTATATTGTTTTAAATCGCGGACATGTCAATGAGCTACATAAAAGAAACCATCGAAAAGTTAAAGCAAACCAGTCCGGCTCAAGTTGAGTTCTATCAAGCGGTAGAGGATGTACTTGAGTCGATAGAACCCTTGCTGGAAGAACGTCCTAAGTATCGGGAACACTCTATTATTGAGCGTCTGGTTGAGCCTGAGCGGCAAATTATGTTTCGTGTCCCCTGGATGGACGATGATGGTAAAATTCAGGTGAATAAAGGCTACAGAATAGAGTTTAACTCGGCGCTGGGGCCTTATAAAGGCGGGTTGCGTTTTCACCCAAGTGTTAATGCCGGTATTGTTAAGTTTCTTGGCTTTGAGCAAATATTTAAGAATGCGCTGACCGGTTTACCCATTGGCGGCGGCAAAGGTGGCGCCAACTTCGATCCTAAAGGCAAGTCGGACGCGGAAATTATGCGTTTTTGCCAGTCGTTTATGAGTGAACTTTATCGTCATATAGGGCCCCATACGGATGTTCCGGCGGGAGACATCGGTGTGGGATCAAGGGAAATTGGCTACCTGTTTGGTCAATATAAGCGTCTGGCCAACCGTTTTGACGGTGTTTTAACCGGAAAAAGCGAATTATGGGGCGGCTCGCAAGTTAGAAAAGAAGCGACAGGATATGGGGTTGTCTATTTCGCGCAATGCATGATGGATGACCAGGATGACTCTCTGGACGGGAAACGTTGTTTGGTTTCAGGTTCTGGTAATGTCGCTATTCATGCTATGGAGAAGCTGTATGAATTGGGAGCTAAACCGATAAGTTGCAGTGACTCCAGCGGAACCATTTACCATGACAGTGGTATTGATCTGGACTTGGTTAAGCGCATAAAAGAAGAGCAGGGAGGACGACTTAAAGAGTACCTTGAAACTCATGAGGATGCGGAATACACGTCTAAGGACGATTACCCCGAAGAAGGTCACTGCGTTTGGCGCTACGAAGCCGATATAGCTTTCCCCTGTGCGACTCAAAATGAATTGACCGAAAAAGATGCCCAGGCACTTCTGGAAAATGGGTGCAAGTACATAGTGGAAGGAGCCAATATGCCTACCACCCAGGCTGCAGTCGATCTGTTCATTGAAAGTGGTGTTGGCTACGGTCCGGGCAAAGCATCAAACGCTGGCGGTGTCGCCACTAGCCAGTTAGAGATGGCTCAGAATGCCAGTATGTTGCGCTGGGACTTTGAAGAAGTGGACGAAAAACTCAAAGACATTATGAGTAATATATACCAGGATGCAAAACGCACTGCCGAAGATTTCGGACACCCGTCAAACTTAGTTCTTGGCGCAAATATTGCCGGGTTCCGTAAGGTTGCCGATGCCATGCTGGAACAAGGTGTGGTTTGATTTAATTAAGCTCGTTTTTTCCTTTAAATTCAGACAAACGTTTGAAACAAACCATTGGTCGCAAAAGTGCTTTAGTGTTTTTAATAATAAAGGCATGCTCAGTTAATAAACAACTGGGGAGATAAAAATATGAAAAAAGCACTTTTGGCGACGGCCTTTGTCCCATTAATTATCGGCGGGTGTGCCGGCATTCAGCCAAAGGAAACTCTGACTGAAACCTTGGAAACTGGTGGCGCACTAAAACCAGAGCATCAGCACATTAATCTTGAAAAAGCGCATTTATTTTTCGATATAAACCCGGAAAAACGTGAAGTTAAAGGCAAAACTGAACTGGTGCTCTCTGTTACTGAGAAACAGTCAGACTTCCTTATCGATTTTGACAATAACTACCAAATCTCAGCACTCTCTATTAATAGTCTTAAAACAAATGACTACACTCACGAACTCGGTGAAATTCGTTTTAGCCTTGAACAACCAATAGCTGCTGGAGATAAGTTAACAGTCACGATTGAATATAAAGGACAACCTCATGTCGCAATAAACCCTCCCTGGGATGGCGGCTACGTGTGGGATGAGACTGAAAATGGTAAGCCCTGGATAGCCACAGCCGTACAGGGAGAGGGTTGTGATTTGATCTGGCCCTGTATTGACCACCCGACGTTTGAAGCTAAACAAACCGATATTGTTATCCGGGTGCCGAAAGGTCTGGTTGCAGCCAGTAACGGAAAGTTAATTGAAAGCAGTGAGGGCGAGGACTGGTCGCAGTACCACTGGCGTAGTGAGCAGCCACAGAATAACTATGGTATTGCATTAAATGTGGGTCCTTATGAGGTTCTTAAGGATACATACCAAAGCCGTTATGGACATGAGTACCCGTTGGTTTTTTACTATTTAGAAGGTAAAAAAGCTGAAGCGGAAAAGTTATTCAATGAGTTCTCTGAGCAGTTAGACTTTTACGAAGATGTCATTGGCCCCTACCCATTCTACGCTGAAAAAATGGGCGTTGTGGAAACGCCGCATTTGGGGATGGAGCATCAAACCATTAATGCGTATGGGCAAGAATACAAAGCTGGAAAATACAATTTCGACTGGTTACTTCATCATGAGCTGGCTCATGAGTGGTTTGGGAATCAAGTCACTAATACTGACTGGGACCACATGTGGCTACATGAAGGTTTTGGCGCTTATATGCAGCCATTATATGGGCAATATTTGCATGGAGACTTTGCCTATCACAGCATGATGTATGACTCACGTATAGGTATACGAAACGAGCATCCGGTTGTATCGAATAAACCAATGTCAGAAGATGACGTTTATAAAGCTGACAGAGGGCCGGGTAGCGATATCTATCAAAAAGGCGCATGGATACTGCATACTTTGAGAAACTTGATTGGCGACGATGATTTCTTTGCAGCAACGAGAAAACTGGTTTACCAAACTACTGACCCGAAACCTGGAAACTTTGAACCGCATTTTGCGGACTCACAAGACTTCATTGATGCTGTTAATGAGCAAACAGGCGAAGATTTTACATGGTTTTTTGAACACTACCTTTATACAGCGAAGTTACCAGAGCTGGTTGGTGAGCAAGAAGGGAGTAAGTTAAGCCTGCATTGGAAGACCTTCAGCGAAGCACCCTTTGAATTACCAGTAGAAGTGAAAGTTGGTGACACCATATCGACAGTTGTTGTTGGGAAGGAGCCTGTTCAAGTTGAGTTACCGACAGACAATGCACATTATGTACTAGATCCGTTGCATAAGATTCTGAAGCAGGAAGATTATTTAGATACTTACGCGAAAGAGCAACCTCAATAATGAGGTTGCTCAATACTAGGTGTTACTGCTGCTTTTCCATCTCCTGGTGAAACTCTGCCAAATCGGAAATAACTTTCTGGTTTGGCAATTCCGCGTAGGGTTGTTCAGCAAACTTGGTACCACGCAGTTGCACCGAAATACGCGCCGCATCGGGGTTTAACATGGTTTGCTGGTAAAACGTTTTGGCGTCCTCAAGGTTTACGTTTTCAACGGCATCAATTAATTGCTCTTTGCTGTCGAATTCGAAGCGCTGCAAGCTCAAATCAGCCAGAAATGGAGACACTTCTTCCATTAAGTTTTTAGGCTTTTCGTTCAATGTAATCAAGGTACTCTGTTTGATTTGATTGAACTCTTCTGGCGTCATTTCCTGTAAGTCTTCCCAGTATTCTTCCTTGAAGCTATCAAAGCGTTCCTGCATATCGGCAACGCTTTTAACCGGCGTCTGAATATACAGCCCAAAACCTGCGTAATTATCCAGGCTCGGTGCGAAAGAGCCCACAGCATAGGCCAGTTGCTCTTCTGTACGCAGGGTATCAAAGGCTACGGTACGGAAGTGACTTTGCAGAACCGTTCCTGCCGCTAACGCGGCAAAACCCGGTTGAGGGTGAATGTGCGCATCGACCACCGCTACGTCAGCAACGTCCAGGTCACGACGTAATACAATGGATTTTCCTGTTTCAGGCTTCCAGAATTGAGCCATTTTAAAGTCAGTAACCTTACGGTCTTCGGGTAAGCTGGCCTGAATGTTTTTAACAGACTCCTCCAGGTCACCTCGGTCATAATTACCAAAGGCAAATACGCGTATCGCATTATTGCCCAGTAAGGTATTCATAAAGTCAGACAAATCTGCCGAAGTTAATCCTTTTGCTGTTTCAATTAAGTCCGTTTGATTAAAACCACCTTCACGAATCAACTGTCCGTAGGCGTCAAAACTTTGATAAATAGGAAATTGCTGACCTTTGTTCTGCAGTTCTCTGATATAGCGATCAACGGCCTGTTTAAAGGCCTGCTCTTCTACGTTGAAGCTCAAATTATCGATAGCTCGTTCAAGCAACTGAGGCTGCTTATCGGTAAAGCCGGACACCGTTAGTGACAGGCCGGTGCCATCGTTAAGGTTCAGGTTCATACCCGCAATATTTGCTTCGGTATCCAGTGCGCTAACATTCATATTGTATAAATCGCGCCATAAAGCGGTTAAAACGTCGGCTTTTATACTTTTAATAGGTGCGTCGTTGTTTATTTGAATATAAAAAACGCCGCGCGGCTGGTCGCTGTATAATTGGCTTGGATACTGCCAGACCTGAATGCCTTCTTCTTCGATAATCACTTTGGGTTTATCGAATGCGTCGTTCTGCTTAATGGCAAAACTCTCTGGCAACAGGGTATTCACTTTAGGCAAATTAATTGCCATTTTAGGTTCGTTATCCCAGCTCGCGATTTCTTCTTGCGGTATGTCAACAACCTTGTATTTGCCTTCATAGAAATCGAGCTCGCTGTCGTGCGGTTCGTCCTGACTAATATACCAAACGCGCAGTCTTTCGGGTGTTAGTTGTGACAGTACCGAGCGGATGGCTTCAGGATCAAATTCACGGTATTCATAGGGGGCGCTGATAGCATACTCGGCAGGGAAGTTCTGCATTGTTTCAGCCAGAGAAGAAACGTAGCTGAACTCATCACTTTTTTCTAAGAAGCGAAAACGATTGCTCAGGCTAGTTTTTATTTCTTTAAAGTAACTTTCATCAACGCCCTCAGTGCGTACTTTATCGATGTACTGCATAATAAGCGCGACAATCTCTTCACGCTGTTGCATGCCGGCATTAGTGAGCTCAACATCAATGGCCAGAACACCGTAGTTCCCGTAAAAAGTGGGTTGTGCCGATGCATTTAAGCTAGCAATAAGGCCTGCATCTTTGAGTTGTTGTGCTGGCGTTCCAGGCATTTCTGAGCCGAGCAAGTAACTGACATAGCGGTTGGGCTTAACGGCAAACTGTTCCTGGTTGTCATTGATAATGAATTCCAGCTTTAGCTGCTTAACGTCTTCATTCGGTACATAGTGGATGCGCTTCTTGCCAACGTCATCGAAATTAATTTGAGCCGTGACTTCGGGTTCTTCAATACCGTCGTCTTCAATGCTGGCAAAGTGTTTACGAGCTAAGGTTTCCATCTCTTCTAACGAACGGTTGCTTATCATGGCAACTTTCATAATGTTGGCAGAATAGAAACGGTTGTAGAAATCGACGGTTTCTTTATGCAGCTCGCTGTTCTCTTTGTTACTCAGGCTGTCGAGGTTGCCAATAAGGAAACGGTTGGAAGGGTGCTCCCCCAATAATAAGCGGCCTAATTTAAACTGGCCGAAAAAGTCCATTTCACGGCGCATTGACCATTCGGCGTTCACTGCGTTGCGCTCTTTGTCTGCGTACTCAGGGTACAGTTTTGGTGCTTTGAAAAAATCAGAGAAGCGATCTAAAGCCTCATCATAGGCGTTGTTATTAATTTTAAACATGTAGTTGGTGACATCCAGCCAGGTAGAGGCATTTTGACTACCACCGTTATTACTCATAAATTCGCTGTATTCGTTGGTATCGGGATACTTTTCGGTTCCCAGAAACAACATGTGCTCAAGATAATGCGCCAGTCCTTGCTGAGCTTCGGGATCCTGCAATAAACCAACGCCAACACTTAAAGCGGCAGCCGACTTATCTGTATTCGGATCAGAAACCAACATAATTTCAATATTATTATCCAAAGTCACTACGCGATATTCGCGCTGGTCGTTCGGGCTTTTAATGACTTCGCCGGCTACTGCCGGTTGTACCGTGCTGCTCTCCGTTGCTGGCTGGCTACAACCTGCAGCTAGAAGAGCGAAGCTAATAGAGCTTGCGAGTAATAACTTCTTCATAAAAATATCCCTTAAAAAATGACCACAATATAATAACGACGACTACCCTGCTTGTTGAGGGTGATTTTTAATTATTTGTTGACTAATTTGTAACAGATTGTGAGAGTTAAAACATACTTTTGGTACAGGGATGTCAAAATGAAAGCAATTATTATAATAGCGGTGCTTTTTTTTTTAGTTAGCTGCAGTTCACCCACGGTATTTCTTACAACAGAACGGCTGCCACAGAAAGAGCGTCAGGAATTAATTTCTGCATTGTCTGAAAATGGGTTCAAAGTTAAAGCAACTTCAGGCGTGATGGTTCCGGAAGAATTCCCAGATGTGGTTGTAGCAACAAACCCCGCGAATGAAAACCCTGAGTTTTTCGCTAAACTTGAACAGGTTATTAGGCAACAAAACCTTGAGCCTGTAGCTTATCAAAAGTTTTATCAGCAGAAACATTATTATAAAGGGCGTAATGTTGGGTTATACGTGCGAGGTAATGCTCCTGAATTAAGGCTTCCACCGGTTCTTCGCGGTAACCACCAAACCTGTAATAACCAGCGTATGATTCTTGAATTTAAGAATAATAAACGGGTACATATTGACGTAGAAAAAGAAGAAATAACCTCGTACAAAGGAAGCTATCAGTCCATATTACCTGACACTATTCATGCTAACTTCGAGAGTCTGGAAGGCCCCGTAACACTGAGGCTTTCTAAAGTGTCTGTAGAAACCTATGCGGGAATGAAAACCGCAGACAAAATAGTCGTTACGAACAGCGACAATAAAGTATTACCAGAAAATTGCGAGTTCATGATCATTCACTATTAGATCCGATAACGAGCAGAGGTTATTTTTCTGCAGTACATTCAGTGTAGACTGCATAATGTCTTCTCCTGCTAAATAAAGGTGCTGAACATGTCTGTTTTGTTGATAGCCAAAACGCTAGGGCTTTTCTTTATTACTGCAATTGCCGAAATTATCGGATGCTATTTACCTTACCTGTGGTTGAAAAAAGATGGAAGTGCCTGGTTATTGATTCCTGCAGCTATCAGTTTGGCAGTATTTGCCTGGCTGCTTACATTGCATCCGGCTGAAAGTGGCAGGGTCTATGCGGCTTATGGGGGCGTTTACGTGGTAACTGCACTGCTGTGGTTAAAGGCTGTTGAAGGAGCTTCATTGTCGACTTACGATGCCGTAGGCGCTGCTTTCACTTTAACCGGAATGGCTATTATAGCGGTTGGCTGGAACCACTAAGGCAAAGGAATAAACTCATCTTCATCGCCAACAACTTTATCAAAGCGTTGATTCTGCCAATCTTTTCTTGCCTGCTCTATTAGTTCTTTATTAGAGGACACAAAATTCCAGTTAATAAACCGGTTGCCCAATGCATTACCGCCAATAATGACAATATGTGATGGTTTCTGAGCTGTAATAACGGGTTGCTCTTCAGTTTTTAATACAACCAATGTTCTTGCCGCTAGTTCTTTACCTTCTGAATTTAAGCGACCAGAAACGATATAAACAGCCAACTCTTCTGTTGTCGGTAACGTCAGTTCTTGGCCAGAGTCCAACTTGGCTTCTAGGTACAAAGTTTCAGACAAGGTAGGTACAGGTGACTTTACGCCATAAGCTTCACCTATCATGACGCGAACCGAAACCCCATTCACATTAGCCGACGGAATATCGGTTGACGGAATATGATAAAAGGCAGGCTCTGTCTGCTCGTACTGTTCGGGTATAGCTAACCAGAGTTGCAAGCCATGTAGCCTGTGAGCGCGGGCCGTAATTTCCGGGCGCTCTCTTTCTGAGTGCGTAACGCCTTTGCCTGCGACCATCAGGTTGATATCGCCGGGCATAATTATCTGATAACTGCCAATGGAGTCCCGGTGCAGCATTTCGCCATCGAATAAGTAAGTGACAGTGGATAACCCAATATGCGGGTGTGGTGCGACATTGACACCTTCTCCCTGTGGGAAGTCGGCTGGGCCCATTTCATCAAAGAAAATCCACGGTCCGACCATACGCTTTTGGCGAGTGGGTAATGCGCGGCGGACATAAAAGCCGCCTAAGTCGCTGTCGCGAGGTTCAATAATAACTTCTATTGCAGATGACGGTTGTTCGTGCGAGTCACAACCTTGTTCAGCATTGTTAAGAATATTGCTCATGGAATACTGGCTGCCTTCAAAGTTATCTAAGTTCGTTTGTTATCTTTTTTAAAGATTACCGCAAAGTGCTGGCGGCGCAAGTAAGAAACTCTCGAAATTTTGCTCAATATTTATTCGTTACTGCCGATGATTATAGTAGGTATCTCATACTAATAAGAGACTAAAGGTGAAAATATCAATAACAAATCACTATTCATCCTTAACCAAGCCGGTACCCGCTAAGCAGCCGATAACGGTGCTACAGAGCCATGTGTCGGAGCCTCTGGATACCCAGCCTGAAAATACCCAGGGGGTCTTCCTTAGTGAGCTAGATAAACTCTATTTTAATTTTAATAAATGGTTGGAAGAGCCAATACAATCAGAATTCTCGGCGGAGAAAATAGAAAAACTAAAAGATTTGTACTCAAAAATGTCTGAGGAAGATTTTATCCGGCTGGGTAGGTTAGGCATTACATCGAACGATGATTTCTTGTCTATGGTTGAAACCCTGGACAAAGAACAACTTTCGCAGTTAACCGATACATTTTATGGGTTGTCGGCTTCTGCAAACATGCTTTTTACCCATGTTAATGAATTTAATCCCTCCAGAACATACGAAGAAAAAGTAGAACAATTTATTGAAGTGCTATCAGACACTCAGCGAATTGCCCGGGATCAACTGATTGAAAAGGCGGCTGAATATGATGAAAAAATCAGTATTCACAAAGCTGAGCGTGAGAACAATGATACCTATGAATCTCTAGGAGGATATTTCGACGTTAAATCGAGCGCGAACGACCTGCAGAACTTTGTTTCGACCGTAATAGATACCAAATCGCCCGCTGATTTTGTTAACAAGCTCGATCAATACAGCCGGGAACAGCAAAGTAGCTTGTTAAATGTGCTTGGAATGAGCCGGATTGAAGGTGAGCAACTGCTTGACGGTCTTCTGGATAAAAGTGATGAGGCCAGAACGAGCATATTGTCTTTTATTGGTAAAGTAGCACTTAAAACAAACCCTTTCTTTGAAATGAGCGCTTTTGGTGATTCGGAACATGTGGTGAGTATCAGCAAAGGGTTTGGCGATAACCTATTCGAGACAACGAAAAAAATGCTTGAGAATATGGGGGAGTTGCTGACAACCTATAATTTCAGTGACGAACAGCTCGTAGAAATGGGTGACCAACTTAACGACCTAAATAGAAAGGAACAAATCGGCTACCTGGAAGACTTGGAAAATGTGGTGTCATCTTATATTCCGCCAGCTGAGTCTGACGAAAACGTTCGGGATCCTTGGGAATATGCCTCTGGCGCTAAAGCTTGACATGTTTATACTGTTGACAATAAGCCCCGCGAGAGAATTTGCGGGGCTTCCTGTACCCTTCTTATTTCAGGGTAACAAACTCTTCAGCACTGGTCGGATGCAGAGCCACAGTCGAATCTAAGTCAGCTTTAGTTGCCCCCATCTTCAAAGCAACGGCAAAGCCTTGTAAGATTTCATCCATACCTTCACCGATACCGTGAATGCCGACCACTTTTTCTTCTTTGCCGTGGCATACCAGCTTAAAATAACTAAGAGCTCGGTGCGGAGTCACGGCATTGTACATGGCTGCGAACGATGACTTATACACGGTAATGTTGTCTTCACCGAATTTGAGCTTAGCGTCTTCCTCGCTCAGACCAACGGTGCCAATGGTCGGGTGGCTGAATACCACGGTCGGAATGTTTTCAAAGTCCATGTGCGCGTTTGGCATGTTGTTAAACAAACGCTCCGCCAGTAAACGTCCTGCTTTTATAGCAACCGGTGTAAGTGCTGCGGCACCAGTATTATCGCCTACAGCGTAAATACCTTGTACGTTGGTATTCTGGAACTTATCGACGTTAATAAAGCCTTCGCTATCCAGTTCTACACCGGTGCATTCCAGGTTAATTTTATCGGTGGATGGCACGCGGCCTATAGCCCAGACTAAGCAGTCGAAGCCGTCCATTGTCTGACCACCTTCAAAGTGCAGCGTTAACGTACCGTCGTCTTGCTTAACCACTTCACGAACGGTGGTTTCTGTATGAAGTTCAGGGCCGTCCTGCTTCATGCGCTCCAGCAAACCATCGGTAATATCCTTATCAAAGGTACGCAACGGGCGATCACGTCGCACCATTAAGTGCGTGTCAGTGCCTAAGGCATGGAAGACACCGGCAATTTCAACGGCAATATAACCGGCTCCAATAACGGCTGCTTTTTTAGGCTGTTCCGTCAGGGCAAAGAAGCCGTCAGAGTCTATACCATGCTCTGCGCCCGGAATTTCAGGGATCATGGGGCGCCCGCCGGTGGCAATGGTAATATGGTCAGCGGTAATCTTTTCTCCGTTAACCTCTACTGTTTTGTGGTCAACGAATTTCGCAAAGCCTTCTATAAACTCAACGCCATTACCTTGAAAGCCGCGATGGTAACCACCGTGAATGCGTTCAATATAGGCTTCGCGGTTTTTAACCATAGTCGCCCAGTCAAAACCTTTCTGTTCAAGCTCAAAGCCGTATGACGGCGAGTATTTTATGGCTTCAGCAATATGAGCGCCGTACCACATGACTTTCTTGGGAACACAGCCCACGTTTACGCAGGTGCCGCCAACGTGTTTCGCTTCAATAACGGCGGCTTTCGCGCCACGAATGGCTGCGCGGTTGGCTGAGGCTATGCCGCCACTGCCGGCGCCTATCGCAAGATAGTCATAATGTCTGGTCATATTGCTTAACTCCTGTACTCAATTCAAAAACTGCGGATATCTTGAATAAAAACCCCGTATCTTGCAAATAAAGACACGGGGTTGTCATGCTTTTTATACCGATAGCGGTAATCGAAAGATCAGTTCATTACTCAGATGACGGGCGTTCGCCGGCAGGTAAGTTCTCTTTCACAAACTCGGTCATCATGGTGCGTAAATGAAGGGTTGTACCTTCACCTTCGTAAATACCATGAGAGCGGTTCGGGTAGGCAAAAAACTCAAACTGCTTACCGTGTTTAATGAGCTCATTGACCAGGCGCTCGCTGCCCTGAAAGTGAACGTTGTCGTCGCCCGTACCATGCACTAACAGTAAGTCGCCTTCGAGGTTTTCAGCGTGAGTAATGGCAGAGGTTTCTTTATAACGCTCGGCTGACTCAGGCAGTAAGCCGGAGTAACGTTCCTGATAAATGGTGTCGTACAGCGTTAAATCGGGTACCGGTGCCAGCGCCATACCCATGTGGTAGCTGTCCGGGTAACGGAACAGAGCATTCAGCGTTTGTGAACCTCCGCCGCTGTGTCCCCAAATGCCTACGCGGTTTTCATCAATGAAGTCCCAGCGTTCCAGCATTTGTTGTAGCGCATCGTATTGGTCGCGTACGGTAACAACGCCCAGGTTCTTGTAAATAGAACGGCGCCAGTCAAAGCCGCGTGGTGATTTGGTGCCGCGGTTATCAATAGACGCAACAATATAGCCCTGCTGTGTCAGCATGGTGTGCCATAAATACAATGAGCCGCCCCAGCGGTTGGCCACTGTCTGCCCCCAGGGTTCGCCGTAAACGTAGAACAAAATGGGGTATTCTTTGCTGGGGTCGAAGTCAGTCGGCTTCATAATGTAGCCGTCCAGCTCTAACCCGTCACGAGCTTCCACCCGGAAAAACTCAACTGGTTGTTTCTGCACCTGCTCAACCGCTTGCTGTACCTCGTTATTGTCAACCACCGTGCGAATAACTTCATGATCCGGCAGTGAAATCATATTAGTAACCGGAACCTGGTTAACCGAACTAAAGGTATGTTCAGCGTATTTGGCGTCTTGCGAAATGCTGTAACTGTGGGTGCCCTCCATGTCCGGGGTCAGACGTTCTAAGCGGCCGCTGCCGTCTAAGCTGGCGCGGAACAGATAACGCTCCAGAGGTGTTTCCGGTGAAGCAATAAAATAGACCCAGCCGTTTTCTTCGTTTACCCGCAGCACTTCAACCACGTCCCAATTACCGCGGGTAATCGCTGTGGTTCTGCCGGTATCACGATGCACGCGATAGATATGGCGATAACCGCTGCGTTCGCTTAACCAAGTAAATTCGCGACCATCATTTAAAAAGTGAATGTCGTCGACATATTCGGCCCACGAGTCGGTGCTTTCGCGTAACAGCTCCTGACTGCGACCGGTTTCAATATCGCTGATAAAAGCGCGATTAATGTGCTGTTTGCGGGTCAGTTGCTGAATTAACAGTTTTTCGCTGTTGCCAGCCCAGTTCATGCGCACCAGGTAATGCTGGCGAGGGTCACCGGGAATATCCATCCATTTTGTCTGGCCGCCACCGGCCGGCATAACGCCAATGCGCATAGCCGCGTTAGTTTCACCCACTTTCGGGTAAGGGAATTCTTTTAACGTTGGGTAGAGTTCGTCGGTGTTATTGATCATGGTGAATACCGGCGTGCCTTCGGTGTCCAGCTGCCAGTACGCAATGTGCTGCCCATCCGGGCTCCAGCGAAAACCATCGCGCAGGAAAAACTCTTCTTCGTTAACCCAGTCGAAGGTACCGTTAACGATAGTGTCGTTGCCGTCGCTGGTCAGCGCGCTGACAGTGAAGCTGCTAAGATCCTGCACGTAAATGTTGTTCTGCATAACGAACGCGACTTTTGTACCTTGCGGATTAAACTTAGCAAACTGCAAAGTCGACTCAGGCGCATTACCACCCAGTTGGCGTAATTCGTTGTTGTTGAGGTTCAGCACCCAGTAGTCGCCCAGAGTATGGGTACGCCACGAACGCTTGGTATTGGTGAAAATGAGTACTTTGTCGCCATCGTCTGACCAGACGTAATTGGCAATATCCAGCGCTTTGCTTTTACCTTTAGGGGTAAGCTGTTCAGCACTGACTAAAACCGTGCGTTCGTTGGTTTCAGGATGATAACGAACAATATCGCGGCCATCTGCCGAGTTGGACTGCTCTAAAGTCGTATAACCTGAGCCGTCTTCAAGCCAGCGAGTTGGAGCCGGGCGGTCAATATTGAAGGTATCACTGGCGAATATTTTCTCCGCTGTCAGCTGGCTAACACCTGTTACGTCAGCTTTATCGGAGTCCGCAGTGGATTGTCCACCCAAGTTACTACAGGCACTTAAGGTGATAATGGCCGTTAATCCGGCCAATAAGCGTAAAGATCGAAAAGAGGTGTCAGACATGACATTTACCTTTATTCTGATTTATTAACGAACTGATAATACCGCAAAAAACGCAGGAAACCACATAAGCGTGGTTGAAGACTAGCGCAAAGCCCCAATATCCATTGTAAGCATTTTGAAAAATTGAGGTAAAAATGAGCCATAACCCGCTATTAGAACAGAGCCATCTTCCGGACTTTGAGCAAATTAAACCCGAACATATTCAACCCGCTGTTGAAGAGTGCATAAAGCATGCTCGAAAAACCATTGATGACGTGCTGGAACGTGGTGATTTTAGCTGGAATGGTTTGATTGAACCTTTGACCGATGCGGATGAAAAGCTTGAGCATGTCTGGGCGCCAGTTTCGCATTTGAACTCGGTAGTAAGCACATCAGAACTGCGTGAAGCGCATGACAGTTGCCTGCCATTGTTGTCGGACTACGCAACCTATGTAGGACAGCACAAAGGCTTGTTTGACGCTTATCAGGCACTGCGTGAAAGTGACGAGTTCGACAGTTTGACCGAAGCTCAGCAAAAACTCATTAACGACACCTTACGTGATTTTCGTTTGTCGGGTGTGGATTTACCCGAAGACAAAAAGAAACGTTATGCTGAAATTTCATCGCGGCTGTCTGACTTGTCTTCAACCTTCAGCAACAACTTGCTGGATGCCACCCACGCATGGACTTGCCTGATTACCGATGAAAGCCGCCTGGCTGGCTTGCCGGAAAGCATCAAAGAAGCTGCAAAAGAAACCGCAGCAGACCAGGAAACAGAAGGCTGGTTGTTCACTTTAGATATTCCAAGTTATCTGCCGGTCATGTTGTACGCCGAAGACCGGGAGCTGCGTAAAGAAATGTACCAGGCTTTTGTGACCCGCGCGTCGGAAACTGGACCTAATGGCGGGGAGTTCGATAACTCTGAGGTTATGAACGAAACTTTGGCTTTGCGTCATGAAATGTCGGAGCTGTTAGGTTTTAACGACTTTGCTGAAATGTCACTGGCGACGAAAATGGCTGAGTCGCCGGAGCAGGTATTAGGTTTTGTGCAGGATCTTGCCAATAAGTCTAAAGCACAGGCGAAAGCCGAGTATGCTGAAATTGAAACCTTTGCGGCAGAGCAAGGCGTGGAGAAAATGGAAGCCTGGGATGTTCCTTACTTTAGTGAGCAGTTAAAGCAGCAGCGCTACTCTATTTCCGATGAATTATTACGCCCTTACTTTCCTGAGCAACAAGTGCTAAACGGTTTGTTTGAGGTGGTTAAGCGCCTGTTTGGCATGACGGTTAGCGAGCAAAAAGACGTAAAAACCTGGCATGAGAATGTGCGTTTCTTCCGCATTCACGATGCCGACGGACATTTGCGTGGCAGCTTCTACCTGGATCTCTACGCGCGTTCAGGCAAGCGAGGAGGCGCCTGGATGGCGGATTTTGTCGGCCGCAGAGTGCACGCCGATGGCGAATTGCAAAACCCGGTGGCCTTTTTAACCTGTAATTTTAGCAAGCCGGTGGGTGGTAAGCCTGCACTCTTTACTCACGATGAAGTGCTGACATTATTCCATGAATTCGGTCATGGCTTGCACCACATGTTAACTCAGGTCGATACCGCTGGTTTGTCTGGTATTAACGGTGTTGAATGGGACGCTGTTGAGCTGCCCAGTCAATTCCTGGAAAACTGGTGCTGGGAACCGGAAGCGCTGGCATTAATATCCGGACACTATGAAACCGGTGAACCGCTGCCGCAGGAGCTTCTGGAAAAAATGCTGGCTGCGCGCAATTATCAGTCGGCTATGCAAATGATGCGTCAATTGGAGTTCTCGCTGTTTGATATGCGCATTCACCACGAGTTTGACGAAAACACGGGTGCGCGTATTAGTGAAATTCTGAGTGAAGTGCGTCAGCAAACTTCGGTACGTATTCCACCGGAGTACAACCGTTTTCAGCATAGCTTTGGTCATATCTTTGCTGGCGGCTATGCGGCAGGTTATTACAGTTACAAATGGGCTGAAGTGCTGTCGTCTGATGCGTTTGCGCGCTTTGAAGAAGAGGGCATATTTAACGCTA
Organism: Idiomarina sp. UBA3176; assembly: GCF_002364295.1. Taxonomy (NCBI): domain Bacteria; kingdom Pseudomonadati; phylum Pseudomonadota; class Gammaproteobacteria; order Alteromonadales; family Idiomarinaceae; genus Idiomarina; species Idiomarina sp. UBA3176. The sequence continues at coordinate 53,337 of NZ_DEXU01000026.1, read as the reverse complement.
CAACCGGGCGCGACTTTTTACATGTCATTCTGGAACGTGGTGGCAGCCGTAAAGCCGCAGATTTATTCCAGGAATTTCGTGGTCGCGAACCGAATGCCGAAGCTTTGTTACGTCATAGCGGCATAGCTGCCTGATGCTATTGCATCAGGCCGCGGTAGCCAGGACCAGGTTAACGAGACCAATTAAACCAAACACGAATAGAATGGTAAGAATAACACCAATGATGATGTAGGCTTTCGGGCTACCATGCTGGAAGTCTCGTTGGCGGTTTTTTTCTGTTTGCACACCCAAAAATGCCGCCAACACACTCATAACCATACTAAAGACACCTGGTTTAGAGGTTTTATTTTCGGTAGATTCAGACATTAATCAGTGTATTCGTTTTGATAATGTTTTTTGTTGCTGTCGCTTGAACTCGAGATTAACTCAATCAAGTCGAAGAAGTGAAATTGTACGGACCGGCTGTTGCCTTTTAACCAGCTAAACCATGTCACTTGCTCGGCAGCTAACTGACACTCAACAGAGGTGTTACTGGGTTCTATTTCAGTGACAAGCTGCTGGCAGCGCTGAGTGGGGTTTTGCTGAGCAACGAGCGAGGAAGGACTCACGATAGCAAGCGCAGTAAACGCAGCTAATGCTAGTGATGTTATTATTGTTAGTAATCGCATGAAAGTCCCTCTCAAGTCTTGATTGACTAATTTATCAGCGATTTTGTAAAAATTCTAGTCATCATTGCGAATTTTTTTGTCATGGGTTAACTGCTACAATAAGCATCATTTTGAAATAGGTCAGGAAAACGAACAATGAAACCACTAATTGCACCGTCGATACTGTCCGCGGACTTCGCGCGGTTAGGTGAGGAAGTTGACGCGGTATTGAACGCTGGTGCCGATGTCGTGCATTTTGACGTAATGGATAACCACTACGTGCCTAACCTGACGATAGGTCCTATGGTATGCAAAGCGTTACGTGATTACGGAATTGAAGCGCCAATTGACGTGCATTTAATGGTTAAGCCTGTTGACCGTATTATTCCAGACTTTGCCGAAGCCGGGGCTTCTATCATTACTTTCCACCCGGAAGCATCCGACCATGTTGACCGGACTTTACAGCTTATTCACGAACAGGGTTGCCAGGCGGGTTTAGTGTTAAACCCTGCAACACCGCTGCATTACCTTGATCATGTTATGGACAAAGTGGATGTCATTTTACTGATGTCGGTTAACCCAGGTTTTGGTGGACAGTCTTTTATTCCGTCAACGCTTGATAAGCTCAGAGCGGTGCGTAAACGAATTAAAGCAAGTGGCCGCGACATACGCCTGGAAGTGGATGGTGGTGTTAAGGTTTCAAATATTGGTGAAATTGCAGAAGCTGGCGCGGACATGTTCGTTGCTGGTTCAGCTATTTTTAATGCGGATGATTACGCCAGTGTCATCCAGACAATGCGCGATGAAATCGCTGCGGTAACAGGTTCTTAGAGGAAACAGTAATGTCGAAACCAATTGTGTTAAGTGGTTGTCAGCCGTCGGGACAGTTGTCTATTGGTAATTATATTGGCGCATTACGTCAGTGGGTTAAGATGCAGGACACTCACGACTGCAAGTTTATGTTGGTTGATCAGCACGCCATTACTGTACGCCAGGACGCCGAGAAACTGCAGCAAGCAACTCTTGATGGACTGGCTTTGTACCTGGCTTGTGGCCTTGACCCGGCAAAAAGTACGGTGTTTATTCAGTCGCATGTGCCGGAACATTCTCAATTAGCCTGGGTGCTTAACTGCTACACGCAAATGGGCGAGCTAAACCGCATGACGCAGTTTAAGGATAAGTCTCAGCGTCACGCTAGTAATATTAATGCGGGTTTGTTCACTTATCCGGCGTTAATGGCGGCAGACATTCTGTTGTACCAGGCGAATGAAGTGCCGGTGGGCGATGACCAGAAGCAGCACCTGGAAATGACGCGTAATGTTGCTGAGCGTTTTAATAACTTGTATGGCGATATTTTTACGATTCCGGAACCAATGATTCCAAAAGTCGGGGCGCGGGTGATGTCACTGCAGGAACCGACTAAGAAAATGTCAAAGTCGGACGATAATCCAAATAATTTTGTCGGCTTGCTGGAAGAGCCGAAGAAGATTCTGAAGAAAATTAAGAAAGCCGTTACCGACTCTGATGAGCAGGCGCGCATTTACTTTAATCAGGAAGAAAAGCCGGGCGTCTCGAATTTGCTTAGCATTATGTCAGCTGCCACAGGTAAGTCGATAGACGAGCTGGTACCTGAGTACGAAGACAAAATGTACGGGCATCTAAAGGTGGATGTGGCGGAATCTGTGGTTGCCATGCTGGAACCGATACAGCAGAGGTATCACGCAATGCGTAATGATCAGGCATTTTTGCAACAGGTTATGAAACAAGGCGCTGATAAGGCACGTGAAGCCTCAGCAAAAACTTTGTCAGATGTTTATAAAGCGGTAGGTTTTGTACCTTACCCGGGATAAATTTAACTATGGTGGATAAATCTCCGGAACAGCGCGAAAAGGAGTTGCTAACCAGTGTTGAAACCATGGCTAACATTGGCAGCTTTTGGTATGAACCCGCGTCCGGAGATTTATATTGGAGCCCTCAGTTACGAGAAATTCATGGTGTAGCCCAGGATGAACCCATTACTTATGAACAGGCAATGGCGTTTCACCTTCCTGAATACCGTGAAAATATTGAGCACCTGGTCGAGCAAAGCTTTCAAAATCACCATAGCTGGTCGGCAGAAAGCTGTCTTAAAGACAGAAGCGGAATAATTCACTGGGTTGCTATTACGGGCATTACCCGAACGCTGAAAAATGGTGACATGGCACTGTTTGGTGCCATTCAGGATATTACGGTTAAAAAGTACCGTTTGCAGCAGTTGCAAGAGCAAGCCAACACCTTACGCAGCACACTGGACAATTTACTGGATGCAGTTATTACCATCGACAATAACGGCATGATTATTAACTTTAGTGTGCCGGCTGAACGCATGTTCGGTTACAGCGCCGCTGAAGTGAAGGGTAAAAATGTCAGTGTGTTAATGCCCGAACCCTATGCCCGTGAACATGACCGTTATATTAGTGCTTATCAAAAAACAGGCCGCGCCCGCATTATTGGTATTGGCCGTGAAGTTCAGGCTAAGCGCAAAACTGGAGAAGTGTTTCCTATCGATTTGGCGGTAACCGAGATAACGCATTCTGGTGAAACGCAATATGTTGGCATTATACGGGATATTACCGAACAAAAAGAAAATGCCCGTAAGCTTGAATATTTAGCAAACTTCGATGAGCAAACGGGGTTGCCAAATCGTCATCGTTTTCTTGATCTGGTTGAGAAACGTATTGAAAGTCAGTTACCCATTGCTGTCGCTGCCGTTAATATTGACTACTTTAATCGCGTTAATACAATTCACGGACACGAGGAAGGTGACCGTGTTATTCAGTTAATTGCACAGCGAATGAGAAAAACTATTGGCGATTCGGGCTGGATAGCGAGAGATCTTGGTGACAGATTTTGGGTGGGGGTTATGCAGGACTCTACCGAGACCAGTCTGGCTATTATTGATGAGCTTCATAGCGTACTGCGCGAGCCGTTTAAAACGGCATTCCAGACGCATTATCTCACCGCAAGTGTCGGTGTCAGTTTAAGTGGAGGTGATGAAAATGCTTCCGGACTGCTGTCACAGGCCGATACGGCAACGTCTAATGCACGACATAGCGGCCGGGATAAAGTTGCGGTACACCGAGCTGAAATATCCAACTCGGTTGTAACCGATGCCGAAACCGAAGTGGCCTTACGAGCGTCTTTGGGTAAAGGGCAGTTCGAATGCTGGTTGCAGTCTAAAGTGGATACCAACGGTGTTGTTCGTGGTGCAGAGGCTCTAATGCGTTGGCGCAACGAAGCCGGAGAAATCATTCCTCCAGATCAATTTATCCCGATTGCGGAGCGTTTTAAGCTGATTATTCCTATGGCTAAAGAATTGTTGAGTCAGGTCGCTTTCGTTGTGCGGCAGCTGAGCGATAAAGGGCTTAACGATCGTATAGCGGTGAATGTCAGTCCAATTGAGTTTTTACAAGACGACTATGTCGAGACGGTACAGAAAATATTTACCGAACAGGATGCGCCGCTGAATCAACTGACCATTGAAATTACCGAAAACTTACTGTTAGCTGACCCTGAAATAGTCGAGCAAACAATGTCGCGGCTTGCCGGGCTCGGCGTCGTTTTTTCTATTGATGACTTTGGGACTGGGTATTCTAATTTCATGCGCATTCAGCAACTGCCAATAGGCGAGCTAAAAATAGACCGGGAGTTTGTTCAACTGGCGGAAGTGAATGACAAACATATGGGTCTGCTACTGGCTATGCTGAATATGACTAAATCTCTATCGGTTTCCTCGGTAGCAGAAGGCGTAGAAACTGAAACTCAGGTTAAATTTCTGAAAGAAAATGGCGCTGACTTATTGCAGGGCTTCTACTTTGCCCGCCCCGTCCATTTTAAAGACTGGCTGAGTGAGCGGTTGTCCTAGCAGTATGATTGTTTTAATTGATAACTTTGATTCATTTACTCACAACCTTGCACGCTACTTTCGGGAATTAGGCGAAGACGTTAGTGTTTTCAGGAATAATGAATTAACCCTTACCGACATAGAGCAGTTAGCGCCGCAAGCACTTGTTATATCACCTGGCCCCTGTACTCCCAACGAGTCGGGAATATCTTTAGCTGCTATTGAGCACTTTCAGACTAAGCTGCCAATATTAGGTGTGTGTCTTGGTCATCAGGCATTGGCACAGGTTTTTGGTGCAAACGTTGTTCGGGCAGAAAAAGTTATGCATGGAAAAACCAGTGTGATTAAACACTCCGGCGAAGGACTTTTCCGACAGCTGAATAACCCATTAGAAGTGACCCGTTACCATTCCCTTGTTGTTTCTCCTGAAAGCTTATCAACAGATTTTGTCATTGATGCCGATACAGAAACCGAAAAAGGTCAGCGCGAGATTATGGCAATAAGGCACCGGCATTTGCCGCTGTTTGGTGTTCAGTTTCATCCCGAGTCTGTGATGACAGCACAAGGACATAATCTGTTAGCGAATTTTTTACGTTATATACGATAATCAGTAAGTAGTATTTTCTCTGCTTATTCAACATAATACTGCCGCAGTTCAGATAATACCGAGGTAACATGTTCCACTTTTTTGCGGGTACCACAGAAGGCGGTAGTAATGATCCCGCCCTGCGCTTAGAAAAACGCTTTATCAACTATCTGATAAGCTTCCCGTTTGCGCGTAAAACTCGCTCAAAAGAAGATGGTACCGACGACGAAGAGCATGAACAGCGACGTAAGCTTTTAGAAGTTGAGCGTCTCAATTACGAAGAGCGCGATCGTAAAGCGCAGGCGCGCCAACGGTACGCCGATCGTATTTCTGATGAATTGCATGAAGAGATTTATCATCGTGCGTTGAAAACCATCGAAGATGGTGACTACATTCGCGAGCGCTTGATCCCACTACCTGAAAAGCTACCTGAATTGCTCGATACGCTTAGCATGAAAGCCGCTTCTATGCGCCGGATTGAGTCCGTTGTGCAAGGTATGGACTGGTTTCATACGGGGTTAATCCGTACGGTCAATCAACCACCGTTTATTGATCGGAATAAGCAGGTGAAAATTGATAACCTTAGGGTAGCCATGAGCTTTGTGGGCACCGAAAACCTACGCCTGCTGGCTCCCGCTTATATTATGCAAAACTGGCTGCCGCCGGCAACGCAACCCTTCACCTTATTCCGCCGCAAAATTTGGGAGCATTCGCTGGGTACGGCTATTGCTGCACACAATATTGCGGTAGAGCGTAACCTGCGAGATCCGGTTCTAGCCTATACCATTGGTATGTTCCATGAGCTGGGAAAAATTGCCTTAACCAAGCTGTATTTGCGTTTATTTGATGATGTGCAGCGCGAATTCGCTATGCAAAGCGTTAACGATAAGTCACCCGAGCGCCACAATACTATTGTCACTTTAACTCCGGACGAACGCTTTCTACGCGACTTAATGCTGGAAAAGGATAAAGACGTGAGCTATCTGGTTGCTGAAGGCTGGGGGTTAAAGCGTGTTCCGGTAAGCAAACACTTATTGGCTTTTACGCAAAGCAAAACGAAAGACAAAGGCTATGAATCTGAATACGCGGAAGCCTTAGCCCAAGCTAATGCTTATTGCGAATTCAGAATGCTGCGGGAAGTGGACCTTGCCAGTCTGGAAGAGGGTAAACATCTACTCAATAAGCATTCAATAACGTCAGAAACTGTTGCTCGCTTGCACAATGTGAGCTTAAAACGCCCGCCAATTGTCGTGCCGGAATAGAGAGGTCAGCACTCAAACTCGGTGTCGATTAATAAATGCTCGAACACTTTACCGATATGCGCTTCCTCGTCAGTGAAGCGCACGCCAACACTTATCATTCCATGCTCTTTGCGCTGATTCATAATTTGACCTGAAAGAGTCAGAGGCTCTTTCTGAGAACCCGAGCCAATACTGATTTTTATATTCATATGAGTGACATTACCTGTCTGGTTCTGCGCCTTAAACACAATTCGACACCCGGCAGAAGAGATATCGACGATAACACCACTGGCCAATTTCTTTTTAGTGTTAGTCTGGCTGCCGTCAGCAGTAACATCGACTGGAATGTGTGTTCGAACCCTCCGCTGTGCGCGTAGTGCGCGATTCTCAATTTCTTTGGGATAATCCAGATACAGCAACCTGAACGGGATATTTGAGACGGCCCGGATCTTTGTTTTAAACGCCAGGCATTCACCCGCTTCTCCCTCTAAAACCAAGCGAACAATAACCGGGTTGCCTTCATATAACACATCGGCATAGCTGCCGTCAGTGCGTGGATTCGGCTGTTTTAACAATAAATAGTTACCGGTATCAAAGCCCACAACCTGAAGCTTGGTGCGCACCTTGGTCGCCGAAGAAAACTCAACATCAATTACGTCGCCCGGACGTAAGTAGGTAAGCTTTAACTGTGGTTGAGATGAGGCGTTCAGGGGCGGAGTCTGATTTTCCATAACGTCTTCTGTTGCCGAACATTTATTCAATAAGTCAGGCTAAATTAACACCAGTTAAAGATCAATGTAATTCTGCGTACTTAAATGTTAATTCGGAGAAAACATTTTCGTGACCTAAAAAATAATGACTAAAGATTCATGGTTTCAGTATGCATTAGCATAACTATTCGTATCTTATGCAAGAAAAGCGTAAACCCTCGGGATTAGGGATTTATAACCGAATTATCACAGACAAACTGCACAAATTTTGGCATAATAGCCGGCTACTTTTAGAGATGAATTTGTTGACACCTTTGTTAACTCGCTAAGGCGATAAGGACGAGAGTAATGACAGACAATAAGACAGTAAACCGTGAAATGTTTAATGATGTAATGGTTCCAAACTACAACCCGGCATCGATGATTCCAGTTAAAGGAGAAGGTGCTCGTGTTTGGGATCAAGAAGGTCGTGAGTATGTCGACTTTGCCGGTGGTATCGCTGTGAACTGTCTTGGTCATTGCCACCCAGCGATGGTGTCAGCCCTACAGGAACAGAGCCAGAAGTTGTGGCATCTAAGTAATGTTTTTACCAACGAACCGGCAATTCGTCTGGCGAAGAAATTAACCGAAGCCACCTTTGCTGATCGCGTTTACTACGCTAACTCAGGTGCTGAAGCCAACGAAGCGGCATTAAAGTTGGCGCGTCGCTGGGCAATTGAAAAGCACGGTGAGCATAAGCAACAAATTATTGCTTTTACCAAAGGTTTCCACGGACGCACCTTCTTTACCGTAACCGTGGGTGGCCAGCCAGCCTACTCTGACGGTTTTGGTCCAAAACCTGGTGCTATTGAGCATGTGGATTACAACAACATCGACGCGCTTAAGGAACTGATTTCCGACAAAACTTGCGCGGTAATGATGGAGCCATTGCAAGGTGAAGGCGGCGTAGTAAGCCCTGACGTGGAATTCGTGAAGGCGGTACGTGAACTGTGTAATGAAAACGACGCGTTATTGATTTTTGATGAAGTACAAACAGGCTTTGGCCGTACCGGTAGCCTCTATGCTTATGAACAGCTGGGCGTAACGCCGGATATTCTGACTTCAGCCAAGGCTTTAGGCGGTGGTTTCCCTATTGGCGCTATGCTGACAACAACGGAAATTGCTGAGCATCTTAAACCTGGTACTCACGGTAGTACTTACGGCGGTAACCCACTGGCATGTGCTGTATCAGAAGCGGTATTTGATGTTGTGAATACGAAAGAAACGCTGGACGGCGTGAAGCAACGTGAGCAGTGGTTCAAAGAGCAACTGGCCGCAATTAACGAAAAATATAACGTGTTCAGCGAAATTCGAGGTCAGGGCTTATTACTTGGCGCGGCAATGAATAAAGAGTACGAAGGGCGTGCGCGCGACTTCTTGCTGGCCGGTCAAGAGCATGGCGTGATGGTACTGATTGCCGGTGCTAATGTGGTGCGTTTTACCCCGTCACTGGTTATTTCTGAAGAAGACATTAAAGAAGGCCTGCAGCGCTTTGAAAAAGCTGTTGCTCAGGTCGTCGGTCAATAACTGAGGCTGTTTTATGTTGCTAATCAGACCCATTAAGCCGTCAGATTACGAAGCGTTATATCAGTGCGCGATTGAATCCGGTCATGGTTTTACTTCCTTACCGGTAGACCAGTCGCTGCTGGAGCGCCGCATTAATGCGGCGCAAAAAGCATTCGCTAAAGACACCGTTGAAACACCGGGCGATGAAAGCTACCTGTTTGTTATGGAAGATACCGAAACCGGTACTATTGCAGGTGTCAGTGGTATTGAAGCTGCGGTGGGTTTGAATGAAGCCTTCTGGCATTACCGTTTGGGTAAAGTTGTGCATCATTCAGAAAAGCTTAATATTTATAATGCGCTGGAAACCTTAACCTTGTGTAATGACTACACAGGTGTTTCTGAGCTATGCACTCTATTTTTGCGTGAACCCTACCGGCACAATATGAACGGACGTACTTTATCTCGTTTCCGTATGCTGTTTTTAGCGCAGTTTAAACAGCGTTTCAGCGACTGGGTAATAGCCGAAATGCGCGGTGTTTCAGATGAAAATGGGGATTCGCCATTCTGGAACTGGCTGGAAGAGAACTTTTTCTCGATGGACTTTCCTAAAGCCGATTACTTAAGCGGCATTGGTGATAAAGTCTTTATTTCTGAATTGATGCCACGCTTCCCTATTTATACCAACTTGTTGAGTAAGGAAGCGCAGGCGGTTGTCGGTAAAGTTCACGACAATACCCGCCCGGCACTGAAATTGCTGGAGTCGGAAGGTTTCCGGTTCAGAGGCTTCGTCGATATATTTGACGCAGGGCCAACGGTTGAAGCCGAAGTGTGTAATCTTAATAGTGTCCGTAACAGTCGTTTAGTGACGGTAACTGTCAGCGGATCTACAGCGGAAGATGAAGGTATTCCTCATATTGTCTGCAACACGCAACTGAAGAACTTCCGCGCAACCAAACTGTCTTTACCAGCAGGTGCAGACGAACTCATATTGACGACAGAACAAGCCCAGGCAATGCATTTAGAAAGCGGCGATGAAGCCCGCATTGTTGCACTCTAAGCAGGAGTATTTGTATGACGAACAGTATTCAATTTATTGATGGTTGTTGGGAAGCTGGCGAAGGCCAGTTGTTCAAATCGATTGATCCAGCACGAAACGAAGTTATCTGGAGTGGCGAAGCTGCCAGTGAAACTCAGGTTGAAAAGGCCATTCTGGCAGCACGGGCGGCATTTCCGGACTGGTCTGGTCGCAGTGTTGAAGAACGCTTGGCTATTTGCCAAAAATTCTCTGAATTGCTGGAAGAAAATAAAGAGCACTTGGCTCGTACCATGGCTAAAGAAACCGGCAAACCCGTTTGGGAAACTCGCACCGAAGTTGGCGCTATGATGGGTAAAGTGGCTATTTCCGAGCGTGCTTACCATGAACGCACCGGTACCGTGGAAAACGACATGCCGGGCGCAAAAGCCTTTATCCGCCACAAGCCGCACGGTGTGGTCGCTGTTTATGGCCCTTATAACTTCCCGGGGCATTTGCCTAACGGGCACATTGTACCGGCGCTTATTGCGGGTAACACTGTGGTGTTCAAGCCAAGCGAACTGACTCCTATGGTGGCTCAGGAAACCGTGAAGTTATGGGAAAAAGCAGGCATTCCAGCGGGTGTTCTCAACCTGGTTCAGGGTGAAGTTGATACGGGTAAAGCATTGTCAGCGCATCCACAAATTGACGGTCTGTATTTCACTGGCTCATCAAACACCGGCCATTTGTTACACAAACAGTTTGGCGGTCGTCCGGATAAAATTCTGGCACTGGAAATGGGCGGTAATAACCCATTATTGGTGACTAATGTGGCTGATATTGATGCAGCGGTACACAATATTGTGCAATCGGCTTTCATCACTTCTGGTCAGCGCTGCACTTGTGCACGTCGCTTGTTCATCGAAGATTCTGAGCAAGGTCGTGCTGTACTGGAACGCCTCATTGAAGTGACTGAGAATATTCTGGTCGACGACTACGAAGCTGATCCACAGCCATTCATGGGTGCCATGATTTCTGCTAAAGCTGCGGGCGAAATGGTCGATGCACAGAATGAGCTGTTACATAAAGGAGCTAAGTCATTAGTTCGTATGAAGCAGACCGATTCGAAGAAAGGCTTTGTCACTCCGGGTATTGTGGATGTAACCGGAGTTGAAGATTTACCGGACGAGGAGCATTTCGGACCATTATTGAAAGTGTATCGTTTTAAAGATATCGATGCGGCTATTAAAGAAGCGAACAACACGCGTTATGGTTTGTCTGCTGGTGTATTGTGTGACGATGAACAAACCTATCGTTACTTCTTTAAACACATTCGTGCAGGTATTGTGAATTGGAATAAGCCGATTACTGGTGCCAGCAGTGCCGCACCTTTTGGTGGTATTGGCGCAAGCGGTAATCATCGCGCTAGTGCGTATTATGCGGCGGATTATTGCGCGTATCCGGTCGCCTCTGTGGAAGCTGACAGCATGAGCTTACCTGAGAGTTTAGCACCAGGGCTTAAATTTTAATCGCAATCTGTGCTAGTTTAGTGGCTGGGCAACGTATGGGTTGCCTGGCCGCGTGACAAAGAGAAACAGATGATAGTTGAAACAGACGGATACATTGAGTTAATCCAGTACCTGACAGGTCAGTTACCGGTCTTCACTGAACAAAGTAGCAGCGCAAGAACTGCGGATTACACTTTGCGCGACTTTATGGAAGAGCGCTTGTCAGAAAGCATGATGGCAGTGTTTGAGCAGAATGAGCTTGATGAGGCTGTGCGGCTGGATATTGTCCGGGAAACGGATGCTATCGTTTACGATTTAGAAGAGGTGTTATCGAAAGTTCTGGATACACACCCGACTCCGCAGCAGGAAGCCTTCATTAACGAGTTTGTCGGTCTGGTAAAAAACCTTTTCGATGAGCGTCTGCAAAGTTACCGACTTTAGTCTTTTATTGAGTTCAGCAAGGATCTTCAATGTCAGCAAATAGCATGAATGCAAAGGTCACCTGGGTAGAGGGCATGACTTTTGTGGCTACCTCAGGTAGTGGTCATCAAGTGGTTATGGATGGTGACAGCCCGGGCAAGGCGCCCAGCCCTATGGAAATGGTGCTAATGTCTGCGGGAAGTTGCGCATCGGTTGATGTGGTCAGCATATTGCAAAAAGCTAAGCAGAACTTTCAGCGCTGCTATTGTGAGTTGTCAGGGACACGTGCCGATTCAGTACCAAAGGTTTTTACCGACATTCACCTGGAGTTCGTGGTCGTGGGCACCGATATCAACGAAAAGCACGTAGAGCGTGCGGTGAAACTGTCAGCCGACAAGTACTGTTCGGTGGCTAAGATGCTGGAAGCTTCGGTTAATATTACCCACAGTTACCGTATTGAATCCCCTCAACAAGACGACTGATCTTTGAATTATCGACACATTTTTCATGCTGGCAATTTTGCCGATGTTTTTAAGCATTTGCTGTTGGCGCGGGCGCTAGAGTATTTTCAGCAAAAGAATAAGCCCTACTTTGTACTCGATACCCACGGTGGTATCGGCTACTACGATTTGCAAGGCGATCAGGCAATAAGAACTGCTGAAGCTGAGCAGGGCATTGTTCGTTTTGCTGAGCACTCAGCTGAAGAGCCTTTAGCCGCCGCATACTTAAGCACCGTGCGTCAATTAAACGAAGAGCAGGATAAGCTTCGGTATTACCCCGGTTCACCGGTCATAACTTCTGAATTTTTACGCGAAAATGACCGGTTAGTTGTTTGTGAACTGCATAAAGAAGACGCAGAGACTCTTAAAAACACCCCCTTGGGGCGACACAAACAAGTGCAAATACTGGCTCCTATGGACGGTTATCAGGCTGTGCGTGCGCAACTGCCCCCGGCTGAAAAGCGTGGTTTGGTACTTATTGACCCGCCTTTTGAAAACACCACGGAGTTTGACGATGTGGTCAGCGCGCTTGAACAGGGCTTAAAACGCTGGAAAAGCGGCAGCTTTGCGGTTTGGTATCCCATTAAAGATGAGCTGAAAACGGCGGCTTTTCATCGCGACGTTGGCGCTTTGTCGGATCTGCCTAAGACTCTGATCATGGAGCTGAATATACGCACCAATGATGAGCGTAAAGGGCTTCACGGCTGTGGCTTTCTCTGGGTTAATCCGCCTTATGGCGTGGTACAGGACAGCGAGCATCTGTTACCCGTGTTGTGCAAGACTCTGGCTCAGGATAAAGGTGCCAACTTTCACAGTCGCTGGTTAGTTGGTGAGTAGTTACTTACTTGATATCCAGTCAACCTGACGGCGAACCTGGTTTTTCCTTTCCATAATTTGTTCAATCAGCGGTGTCAGAATAAGCTCCATGGCTAAGGCCATTTTCCCACCGGGCACAACTAGGGTGCTGGTACGTGACATAAACGAGCCGTCTATCATCTGCAGGTAATATGGGAAGTCGACGTTCTTAATACCGCGAAAACGAATAACAACAAAACTCTCGTCCAGTGATGGAATATCCTTGGCGCTGAAAGGGTTGGACGTATCAACCGTAGGTACTCTCTGGAAGTTGATATGAGTACGCGAAAACTGCGGAACAATATGGTGAATGTAATCTTCCATGCCGCGAATAATGCTGGTGGTAACCGCTTCACGTGAGTGCCCCCGCTCCGAGGTATCGCGAATTAATTTCTGGATCCACTCAAGGTTAACAATGGGCACCATACCGATTAATAAATCAACATATTGAGTTACATCGTAGCCGTCTCCGCAAACACCACCATGCAAGCCCTCATAGAAAAGTGCATCGGTACTTTCAGGCAGTTCTTCCCAGGGCGTGAAAGTACCGGGCATTTGGTTATAAGGAACCGCATCATCAAAGCTGTGTAAATAGCGACGGACTTTACCGTTGCCGGTTTGCGAATAAGAGCGGAATAACGATTCTAACCGGTCAAAGTCGTTGGCTTCGGCACCAAAATAACTGATATGACGACCCTGTTCCTGAGCTTTGCGAATAGCCAAGTCCATTTCAGGGCGGGAGTAGCGATGAAAGCTGTCACCTTCCACAAACGCTGCACTCACATCTAACGAACGAAAGATATGGCGTACGGCCTGACCTGTGGTGGTTGTTCCTGCTCCTGATGAACCGGTAACGGCAATAATCGGGTGCTTTGATGACATAACATTCTCGCAAACTAAATAAGAACAGTTGTTATACTGACCTGATTTGCTAAGGTCAAGGTAAACCCAACGCTTTAATAATGAGGAGGGGGTGGTTCGTCTGCCGGATCTGAGTCAGTCGACTGATTCTCCTGCATTTGTTTTAGGCGTTTTCCTAACCAGCGAATTTGCTTTTGCATTTCACTCATTTGCTGAGTCTGCTCAGTAACTAGTTTATTTAGTGAATCAATAGTGTCTTCCTGGAATGTTAACTGCATTTCCAGATTAGTTAATTGTGCTTCTATCTTCTCTACTGTCATTCTTTACTACCTGTTAAATCAATATTCCACCACTCAGCAAGACCGGCAGAGCTCTCGCTAATGACCTGTTGCTGTTTTTCATCAAAGACGACGGCTAACACCGCAGCGTTGCTGGGACGTCCTCCGTCGCGTAAATCTACCCGCCAGTGCGTGAGCTCTTCTCCTGTCGAGGTGTCCCAGATTGCAATTTGACGTGATGGCGAGCCGGTAATGAGATAATCACCGGATGCGCTAAAACGCGCAGCACTAAAAATTTTATGGCGCTCTATGAATTTAAGTTTTGAGGCAATTTCGCCATCGGGTAGTGAGTGAATAATCGAATTATCGATTGCATCTGAGATAAACGCGAAGTGACCATCAGGGTGCAGAGCAACCTGTGTGATCCGCCCTTCCAGTGGCCAACGGTGCATAATTTGCCCGCTCCGGGTATCCCACAGAATAGCCGAATGGTCGTTTGAACCGCTTAGAACATAAAAACCATTGGGCGAAATATCAAGAACATTAATACTTTCGGTATGCCCATAAAATTCAATACGTCGACCTGAGGCGGGGTTGAAAGCAACCTGTGTACCGTCTTGCTTTCCAAGCACCACCGTTCCACCTTTTTTACTGACCACCAGCTTTTGTATCTCGCCTGAACCTATTTGCCAGAACCCCAGATTTTCGCCGTTATTAATATCCCACATGGAGAATTCTTTACGCGATGCTGCAACCGCCACTTCCCCGTCGGCGCTAATATCAACGTCTATAATCTGAGAGACGGTGTTTTCATTATGCTGCCATTGGTACTTGGCGTTGGTGGCATAACGTGGCCACAGCAGTAAACCAGTTTCATCTGTAGAGACTAGGCTATAGTTTCCGTCGTCGGAAATATCAGCGGCGTAGGTGCCGTTTTCAGCGTGAATCGTTTTCTTGACCTTTTCCGGTGCAGGTTGGCAACCGGTAATTACAACCAGCAAAATAAACGCACCGCAGAGCTTAAGAAAAGGCATAGGCAAGTTCCTTGTGGTTGTGTAGTATGGTTCTGTTAGATAACACTATTATGGCATAGTCCGAAAGGATGCAAGACGATAATTGGAGAAAACGATGAAACAACTGATGAAGCCGTTAGCTATTTCAGCTATCGCGCTGGTACTGGCGGCCTGCTCACAAGAAAAATTTCCGGCGAATGATACGGAATTAAAAACAGACAAAGACAAGCAGGCTTACGCTCTAGGCTCTTCTGTTGGCGGGTTTATTGCACGTAACTTAGAACGTCAGGAAGAAGCGGATTTCATGCTGGAACGCGATATTGTTATTGCTGGCTTTGTGGATGCGGTTAAAGGTGATCCTCAGTTAAGTGATGAGGAAGCTGAAAAAATCCTGAACACTATGCGCAAAGAAGTTATGGAGCAACGTCAAAACGTATTGGGTAAGAAAGCGGCGGAAGAAGGTAAAGCGTATTTAGCCGAGAACGCGAAAAAAGAAGGTGTTCAAACAACGGATTCAGGTCTTCAGTATGAAGTTCTTAAAGAGGGTGACGGTGTTAGTCCATCCGAAACCGATATGGTAGAAGTTCATTACGAAGGCACGTTGGTTAATGGGGAAGTTTTTGATAGCTCCTATGAACGTGGCGAGCCTACATCTTTTCCGCTAAACCGAGTTATTCCGGGCTGGACTGAAGGTCTGCAGTTGATGAAGGAAGGTGCTAAGTACCGTTTTGTGATCCCGTCTGAACTTGCATATGGAGATCGTGAATTGGGTGATGGTCAAATCCCACCAAATTCAACGCTGATTTTTACCGTTGAATTACTTAACGTACAAAAAGACGAACCGGATACCGAATAAGCTCAGTTGAGTTTTCATCTATACAAAAACGCCGGCGAATTGCCGGCGTTTTTATAAATTCAATAAAAGTCAGCTTAAGCTGTTATTAAATTATGCTCGTCTAAATGGTTGAGAAGTTTGTCTTCAAACTCCATTCTTAATTCCAATGCTTCACCAAGTGCCGATAAATCTCTATCGAAGGTTTCACAGTGGTCAGTTGAGCTTATCTCACCGTACTTATCGTTAAAATCTAACGCTATTTCGGTTGTGTCAGAAATTAAAGGGAATAACTCATCAGCCAAATCATCAACTGAGTTTCCCTGAGATGAAGCTTCGCGCACAATTTGGTCATAAATTTCAAAATGACCACTCGATACGTAGTCGACTAATTGACCGCAAAAGTTACGGATATCAGTGACGTCGGGTAAGCCCGAGCGAATGCTTTCATAAGGCGGGAGCGCGGCAAGTTTAAAGTAATTCACCAGTAAGTCCTGGCGCTCGGATAGCCATAGGTCGATACTTTTATGAGCGCCGCCCCAGCGCTTTTTTGCCTGCTCATTACGGCTTAACATGATACTCTCCGTCTATAGTTTCAGTACCTAATGTAAATTCAGAAGCATTAGAACTCAACTGATTTTACAGAAAACCAAACGCATTTGATACGCGGGATTAATATGGCGACTTTGTATTCAAAACCGGCGGGTGATGAACCTGCCTGGTGGTTTGTGGTGAGCTCTGACCATCTTTTTCTGGATGAAAGCGGAGAAGTCCCCTTTGGCTGCCTGCAAGATCTGAGCTTTCCAGACTTAAATGACTACCGGGTAGTGGAAATAGGAGAACTGCGGGAGCGCAGCTGTTATTTGGTCATGGCTGACTATATGGATGAGCAGTTCATTGGTGGTGAGTTCGTGCCTTTACGGCAATTACTTACCGTGGATGACATGGAAAAGTTTGCGATGGCAGGCAGAGCCCGGCAATTCAGCGACTTTTTGAATACTCATCGCTTTTGTGGCCGCTGCGGGGCCCGCATGCAGACCATTGAATGGGAGCTGGCGATGCATTGTAACCAGTGTCAGCAACGTTGTTACCCGCGCGTGTCGCCATGCATTATCGTGGCTATTCGCAAAGGTGACAAAATTTTATTGGCTCAGGGTAAGCGGCATAAGCCTGGGTTGCACTCTATACTGGCAGGGTTTGTTGAAGCCGGCGAAAGTCTGGAGCAGGCATTAGAGCGAGAAGTTTATGAGGAAGCAGGTATCCGCGTTAAGAACATTCAGTACCATTTAAGCCAGCCCTGGTCTTTCCCTCATTCATTAATGATGGGATACACTGCAGACTGGGCAGAAGGCGAATTGCATATTGATCCGCACGAATTGGTGACAGGCGACTGGTTTGCTTTTGACAGCCTTCCGAATATTCCGCCGGAAGGGACCATAGCAAGAACGTTGATTGACCTATCTCAAAAGAGGTAAGCATAAGTTTTCATGGAGCCAATGCCTGTGGACTGATAAAATGCCGGGCATTGATGTTGATAAATAATTGGATTCGCTATGACCGCTCCGGCGCTTAAAAATGATCGTTACCTTCGTGCATTGGCAAAACAACCTGTTGATCGCACACCCGTCTGGATGATGCGTCAGGCTGGGCGCTATTTACCTGAATATAAAGAAGTGCGCGGTCAGGCTGGCGACTTTATGTCATTATGCCGTAACACTGAACTGGCCTGTGAAGTGACCATGCAACCGTTACGTCGATTCGACCTGGATGCCGCTATACTCTTCAGTGATATTTTGACCATTCCGGATGCTATGGGTCTGGGTTTATATTTTGAGGCTGGCGAAGGTCCAAAATTTAAAGACCCGGTTCGCAGCATGGCTGCTATTAAAAATCTGGCTGTGCCCGATATGGAAGACGAGCTGGGTTACGTGATGGATGCTGTGCGCGCTATTCGTCGCGAACTGAATGGCAGTGTGCCACTTATTGGTTTCTCCGGAAGTCCCTGGACACTGGCGACCTACATGGTTGAAGGTGGCAGCACCAAAAACTTCTCCAAGGTGAAGCAACTGATGTTTGCTGATCCTGAAGCTATGCATACCTTGCTGAATGTACTGGCTGAGTCCGTTACTCAGTATTTAAATGCGCAGATTGCCGCAGGTGCGCAGTCGGTCATGATATTCGATACCTGGGGGGGAGTTTTATCACCACGTGACTACAAAGCATTTTCTCTGGCTTACATGGAGAAAATTGTAGCGGGTCTTACGCGGGAAGCCGACGGACGCAAAGTGCCGGTTACTTTATTTACCAAAAATGGTGGGCAATGGTTGGAAGCTATGGCTGCCAGCGGTGCCGATGCGCTGGGTGTGGATTGGACCACCGATTTATCCGATGCCAGAGCTCGTGTTGGTAGGCAAGTCGCGCTGCAGGGAAATATGGACCCTAGCGTACTGTATGCGAAACCAGCGCGGATTGAGGAAGAAGTACAAAGCATATTACAAAGCTATGGTTCAGGTACTGGCCATGTGTTCAATTTGGGGCATGGAATTCACCCCGAAGTAGATCCGGAGCATGCTGCTGCTTTTATTGAAGCTATTCACAAATACAGCCCCGCGTTTCATTCAAACGATTGAATTTGCGATTAAACCGCCAGAATCCTCGTTAAGTGCACCGCCTTTAGGCGGTGTTTTGCGTACAATAGTCCATGTTAAAACCGTTGTAAAAAGAACCTAGAGGTAAGCATGGCGAAACGTTCCTGGATTAATCCCATTACTATTGTTGTCGTTGTCCTGACTGCGGCAGCTGTGTATTTGTTTGGGTTTCCGCCTGAAACTAAGGTTGAAGAGGGAAAGGAACAGTCGGTTCCGGTTAAAACTCAGACCGCTGAAATTAGTGAGTTCCGCGATACTATTGAAGCGTTAGGCACCGCCATGGCCAATGAAACGGTTCGTATTACCGCGCAAACTCAGGACGTTGTTGAAAAAATCTATTTTGAAAGCGGCGACTTAGTTGAGCAGGGACAACTGCTGGCTGAGTTAAATGCGCGTATAGAAGTAGCTCGTGTGCAACAACTCAAATTTAGTTTAGACGAAGCAAAACGACAGCTGGAACGCATAACCGAATTGCGTCGTGGTAATGCAGCCTCACAACAACAACTTAATGAGCAACAAGTTCGGGTAAATGGGCTCCAGGCCGATTTAGAAGTTGCGGAAGCAACTTTAAAAGAAATGAAGATTTATGCGCCATTTTCAGGCCGTGTCGGTATTCGTGAAATAAGCGCCGGTTCTCTGGTCAGTCCGGGGGATGTGTTTACAACGCTTGATGATATCAAACCTATTAAAGTGGACTTCAGCGTTCCTGAACGTTATTTCGCTAGTATTGCCGTAGATCAGGAAGTGATTGCCCGCAGCCGTGCATATCCGGGCGAACAGTTTATTGGGCGTATTTCCAGCATTGATTCTCGTGTGGACCCGGTAACGCGGTCAGTAAAAGTCCGTGCAAAAATTAACAATGATGATGAACGCCTGCGTCCGGGAATGCTTTTGCAAATTACTTTGCTACGGAGCATTGATGAAGCTCTTTTGTTGCCGGAAAAAGCGCTTATCCCCATTCAAAACAGACAATATGTGTATGTGTTAACACCGGATAATCGCGCGCGCCAAAAAGAAGTCACTATTGGTCGACGTAAGCCCGGTATTGTGGAAATTACAGGCGGCCTTAAACCCGGAGAAGAAGTTATTATAGAAGGTATTGTTCGCCTTCGTGACGGTGTACCCGTTTCTGTGCAGGGAGGTTAAAGTATGTTGTTGTCAGACCTTTCTGTAAAACGTCCGGTTTTTGCAACCGTACTGAATATTCTGCTGGTGGTTTTCGGTATTGTAGCTTTTACCATGCTGCCGTTGCGAGAATATCCGGATATCGATCGTCCTATAGTTACTATTGATACAGACTACCCCGGCGCCTCTGCCGAAGTTGTAGAAACTCAGGTCACGCAGTTAGTCGAAGACCGTATTAGTGGCATAGAAGGCATTAAAAACATTAGCTCTAGCAGCCGCAACGGGCGCTCCAGTATCAGTATAGAGTTTAATCTGACTCGCGACATTGATGCCGCTTCTAACGACGTTCGTGAGCGGGTGTCCCGGGTACTTGATAACCTGCCGGAAGAAGCTGACCCCCCTGAAGTTTCAAAGGCCTCAAGCGATGAGAGTACCATTGTCTGGTATAACCTTCGCAGCGAGAGCATGTCGATTCTGGAGCTAACTGACTACGCGGAGCGATACATCGTAGACCGTCTGTCAGTTGCCGACGGTGTCGCACGGGTAGTCATTGGTGGTGACCGCCGTTACGCCATGCGTGTATGGCTGGACCGTGATGCTATGGCGGCACGGCAGGTGACGGTAACCGATATTGTTAGCCGTTTGCGAGAAGAAAACGTTGAGCTTCCGGCAGGTGAAGTTGAGTCAACCGACAGAGAATTCTCGGTTCGTATGGCACGCGCGTATTTATCGCCGGAAGACTTTAAAAACTTGGTGATACGACAGGGCGACGATGGTTACTTAGTCCGGTTGGGTGAAGTGGCCCGGGTAGAACTGGGTGCCGAAGATGACAAAACCGACTTCCGGGGTAATGGCGTTAACATGGTTGGTGTTGGTGTCATTAAACAGTCGAAGGGCAACACCCTGGATGTGGTGAAGAACGTTCACCGGGAAATGAAAAAAATTCAGGAAACCCTGCCTGAAACCATGTATCTGGCACCCAGCTATGACTCGTCGATATTTATTCAGGGCTCAGTTGACGAAGTTTATAATACTCTGGCTGTGGCGATGGCACTGGTTATTGTCGTTATTTACCTGTTTTTAGGAAATATAAGGGCAACTATTGTTCCTGCGCTGACGGTGCCTGTGGCGATTATTGCGTCCTACATGGTGCTATTCGCACTGGGCTTTTCCATAAACTTGTTAACCTTGCTGGCGCTGGTACTGGCTATTGGACTGGTGGTTGATGACTCTATTGTCGTGCTGGAAAACATATACCGCCGTATAGAAGAGGGAGAGCCTCCGGTTCTGGCTGCTTATCGTGGAGCCAGAGAAGTGGGCTTTGCGGTTATTGCGACAACTCTGGTACTGATTTCGGTATTTGTACCGTTGGCTTTCTTAGACGGAAATATCGGTAAGCTTTTTACGGAGTTTGCCCTTGCCATAGCCGCTGCTGTTGCTTTTTCCAGTATTGCTGCACTGACGTTAACGCCAATGCTGAGCTCTAAAATACTGAGTAAAAAAGAGCGTACCAGTAAATTTGGTAAGGCTTTTGATGCGACTTTCAACTGGCTGGAACAAGGTTACCGTGGCGTGCTTGAGAAAAGCGTGAAGCGGCCTATGATGGCAATCGTGTTGGTGGTTATGTCGGGTGTTGTTGCGTTCGGTTTATTCAGCTTTATTCCACAAGAGTTCGCGCCACCTGAAGACCGCGGTACTTTTTATATTCAGGTGCGCAGTGCCGAAGGCGCAAGTTTCGAGTCCAGCTCCAGACATATGGACGAAATAGAACAGATTCTTTTGCCTTATATTGATGAAGGCAAGATTGACCGTTTGATTGTTCGTGCTCCCGGTTGGGGCGGTAGCGCCGGTATTGCTATCGTCGGTGCCGTTCCGTTTGACGAGCGTGACTGGTCAAGTTTTGATCTAATGGAAGAAATGCGCTCTCAGTTGGATTCGGTTGTCGGCGTTCAGGCGTTCGCTTTTATGCGGAGTGGTATTAGCGGCGGAGGCGGGCGTCCGGTCGAATTCGTGTTGCAGGGGAATACCTACGAGCGCTTAGCTGAATTTCGTGACATTGTTATTGAGGAAGCTTCTACCAACCCGGGTTTACAGGATCTGGACAGTGACTATAAAGAAACTTTGCCACAATTACTGATTCAGGTGGATGAAGCCAGCGCGGCTGATTTAGGAGTTTCAGTGCAGGATATAGGTATCACCTTGCAGTCTGTATTAGGCCAAAGACGAGTGACAACCTACCTTGATCGCGGTGAAGAGTATGACGTGATGCTGGAGGGCGAAAAAGCCGATTACCGTAGCCCCAGCGCCATAGATAATATCTATGTACGTTCGCGTAAAAGTGACGAATTGATTCCGCTTTCTAACCTCGTAACCATCACTGAGCAGGCCACTTCAGCCCGGCTTAACCGATACAACCGTATGCGCAGTGTCACCATTGAAGCGAATCTGGCTGAGGGATATTCACTGGGTGAAGCGTTGAGTTATTTGGAAGGCGTGGTGCAGGAAAAACTGCCGGAAGATGTCTCAATTGACTATAAAGGCGAGTCTCAACTGTACAAAGAGAGTGGTAGTTCAATTGTCTTTGTTTTTGGGTTGGCATTGGTCATTACCTTCCTGGTTCTGGCGGCGCAGTTTGAAAGCTTTATTCATCCGTTGGTCATTATGCTGGCGGTACCTATGGCTATAGTTGGGGCTTTAATGGCGCTGTATCTGGCCGGAATGAGCATCAATATATACAGTCAGATAGGCATAGTAATGCTCATTGGTCTGGCAGCGAAAAATGGTATTCTTATTGTTGAATTTGCGAATCAGTTGCGTGATTCAGGAGTGGAGTTCAAAGAAGCTGTGCTTAAAGCTGCGCAACAGCGTTTACGACCGATTGTGATGACGGCGTTCACAACTCTAATGAGTTCCGTGCCACTTATCCTCGGTTCTGGGCCGGGAGCTGAAAGCCGTATGGTCATTGGTACGGTTATTTTTGCCGGGGTTGCAGTGTCAGCATTTTTGACGTTATTTGTTATTCCTGCTCTGTATATCGCTCTGGCGAAGAATACCAGCTCACCAATGGCTATCACGCGTAAACTGGAATCTTTACAGGAAGAGTATCCAGACCATCATAGTTGATGGCCTGCGGTGCTAATAGTGCAGAATAGGTTCGTTGCCGGCAGTGGTCAGGCCGGCAACGACGTTTTGTGCATAACTAGGGTGATTGGTAAAAATACCGTCGACTCCCATTGCGTGCAGTTCTTCAATGTCGTGCTGACCATCCACAGTATAGACATAAACTTGTAAGCCCCGGCGATGACCATCTGCGACTAACTCAGGTGTCACAAAGTCGACAGCGAAATGAGCTGAGAAGGCTTTGAGTTCTTCAGCGAAGTAGCAATAACTCAAAGGGCAACTGGCACTTAACGCTCCAATTTTAATGCTGGGACGACGCTTTTTAAGGCGTTGTAACCAATGGTGGTTAAAAGACGAAACCAGCAGTTGCTCGGGCTTAAAATTCGAGTTCTGCAGAGCGTAATCAACGTCCAGTAACAGCTCTTTGGTCGGCACATCGCCTTTAAGCTCGATGTTGACATGACAATGTCCGTTAATATGAGCTAAAGCTTCTCGCAGCGTGGGTATAGACTGCTGACCGAAGACTTTCAGATGCCGAATTTGCTCTGCGGTTAAATCTTTTAATCTGCCCGGGGTGGCGGTCAGGCGTTCTAAATACCGGTCGTGAAAGACAAAACGCTCACCGTCAATAGCGTAAACATCCAGCTCTATGCCATGCACTCCGCTGTCCATTGCGCGCGAGAACGCGGCGAGCGTGTTTTCCGGAGCCTCATAACTGGCTCCTCGGTGAGCCCATAAAATCAATCGTCGCTCTCTTTTATTTCTGCCATGACTTCACCCATACGGGTCACTGACAGAGGTTTAAGTTCGTCGTTAAACTCAATGGCGTCTTTAGCAAAGGTCAACACAACGGTCGAGCCCAGTTTAAAGTGACCCATTTCCTCACCTTTTTTAAGGTGTATCGCAGAGTGCCCCGAGGTTGGATATGACCAACTTTGAATACGCCCGCCGGTAGGAGGCGTTATGGTACCGGACCATACAGTACCGATACTGGCAACAATTGTAGCGCCAACCAATACCAATGACATGGGGCCAACTTCGGTATCAAAAATGGCAACCACGCGCTCATTTCGGGCAAAAAGATTAGGGACATTAGCCGCTGTTAACGGGTTAACGGAGTACAAGTCACCTGGCACATAAATCATTTTTTTCAGCACGCCGTCGCAGGGCATATGAATGCGATGATAGTCTTTCGGTGCCAAATAAATGGTCGCGAATTTACCGTCAACGAAAGGTTTCGCATCTTCTTCGTTGCCTCCCAGTAATTCCTGCAACGAATAATCGTGGCCTTTGGCCTGAAAAATACGTCCGTTTTCAATGTCGCCCAGTTGGCTGACGGCACCATCGACCGGATGAGCCAGTTCGCTTTCGCTGGCTTCTAAGGGTCTGAGCTCAGGTTTTAAATGGCGGGTAAAAAACGCATTAAAGGTTTTATAAGCTGTTGGCGATTCTTCAATGGCTTCACTCATATCAATTTTATACTGTCGGATAAACCAACGGATAAACAGCTGAGTAAACCATCCGGCACGCGCCGCAGCAAACTTTCCTATTAAGCGGGAAATTAAATGCTTAGGCATGACATGCTGGAAGAATATTTTGACTTTATCGGTCTTAGCCACAGTTATTTACCTCGAATTGCCCGACTGGGCTTTTGTGTTTTCATAGTCTCAATAATGCGATGATAATTAGAAAGACGCCAGTCATGCAATTGATTGTTGCTGACAGCTTCCTGTAATGCACAACCTGGGTCGTCTGCGTGTTTGCAGTCACGGAATTTACAGCCGCCTAAATAGTCGCGAAAGTCCACATAGCAACGAGCGATTCGCTCGGGTTCCAGATGCCACAATGAAAACTCCCGAATTCCAGGAGAGTCAATCAGTGCACCGCCTTGCTTTAAATCATACCAAGTTGCGACGGTGGTTGTGTGCTGTCCTAATCCTGAATTATCGGACACTAAATTCGTCTCGGCGTTCACCTCAGGTAACAGTTGATTGACCAGCGAGGATTTACCCACCCCGGACTGCCCAACCACAATAGAAATACTGTCTTTCAGCATGTCCTGCAGGGCATCCAGACCATCCTGAGTCGCGCTGCTGACGTTAAGGACTTTATAGCCAATACTCTCGTAGTCTTTTAAGCGCTGCTGGATATGGTTGCGCTCTTCTTCGTCTATTTCCGGCAGTAAATCGGCTTTATTCAGGACAATAACCGGCTCTATGCCAATGTCTTCGCAGGCGACTAAGTAGCGATCGATAATCGGAGAGGAGAAGCTTGGCAATACGCTCGAGATAATAAAGATTTGATCAATATTAGCGGCAACCGGTTTAAGACCGTCGTAGTAGTCGGGACGCGAGAGCAAGCTGTCGCGTTCCTGAACGGCAACCACTACGCCCTTCATGCCTTGTTGCTCAACCGAAGATCTGGACCATAAAACACTGTCGCCACACACCAGACTGCTGATAACCCTGCGAATATGGCAGCGATAGGTGTTTCCCTGCTCGTCACGGATATCGGCATGTTGGCCAAAGCGGCTGATAACGCGACCGGGCTCCGGTGCATTAAGCTGGCTGTCAGTCCACTCTATATCAGTGTTTTTCAGTCGCTTTTTCTGATTGACTGATACTTGCCGTTGCTGACCTTTGTTAAGACGTCTGCGTTTTACCAAGCCCGTTAACCTGTTGTCGTGCTAGAAATGACGCTATCATACAACAAATTGTATTGAGAGAGCAGGGTAATGACCGAGGACAATAAGAAACAACGCTTAATTTGGATTGACCTTGAAATGACAGGCCTGGAGCCTGATGAAAATCACATTATTGAAGTGGCTACCATAGTCACCGATGCCGAGTTAAACACTCTGGCCGAAGGGCCTGTCATTGCGGTTCATCAGCCACAAAAGTACCTGGACAGGATGGACGACTGGAATGTGAAAACACATACCGGTTCTGGTCTGGTTGAACGGGTAAAGAAAAGTCAGCACGACGAGCATAAAGCGGCTGCAGAGACCATTGAGTTTTTAAAGCAGTACATTGATGCCGGCGTATCACCAATGTGCGGCAACAGTATCTG
This sequence comes from Idiomarina sp. UBA3176, assembly GCF_002364295.1. Lineage (NCBI taxonomy): Bacteria > Pseudomonadati > Pseudomonadota > Gammaproteobacteria > Alteromonadales > Idiomarinaceae > Idiomarina > Idiomarina sp. UBA3176. Next base: position 27,484 of record NZ_DEXU01000026.1, on the reverse strand, counting down.
TCAGGATCGCCGTTTTTTGGCAAAGCATATGCCTGGACTGGAAGCGTTTTTCCATTACCGGAATTTAGACGTCAGTACGTTAAAAGAGCTGGCTAAACGCTGGAACCCGGAAGTTGCCAATAGCTTTAAAAAGTCAGGTGCGCATGAGGCTTTAGCGGATATTCGCGAGTCTATTGCAGAATTACAGCACTATCGAGAGCATTTTTTCAGCAAATAAACCAATTGCGGCGTGAAAACTATTGACCTTATCGGTGGTATCAGTAGAATACACGCCGCACTGACGAAGCGGGAATAGCTCAGCTGGTAGAGCACAACCTTGCCAAGGTTGGGGTCGCGAGTTCGAATCTCGTTTCCCGCTCCAACGTCAGTCTTTCCAGAAATACTGCAATAAGTACCAATACGCGGGAATAGCTCAGCTGGTAGAGCACAACCTTGCCAAGGTTGGGGTCGCGAGTTCGAATCTCGTTTCCCGCTCCAAGTTTTAATCGCTAGTACGTTTAAATTGAATTTAATACGCACCAGCGACAAGGTGTTCTGAACCTTCGTTTACTAACTCTTCTTCGAACTATCTACAAACATAGCAATAGCGCCATCACCTGTAATATTACAGGCGGTACCGAAGCTGTCTTGTGCCATGTACAAGGCTATCATTAAGGCGATAGCAGTTTCGCCGAAGCCCAGCATTGAACCCAATAGACCAACCGCCGACATAACGGCGCCGCCGGGCACACCTGGTGCGGCTAACATGACAATGCCAAGCATTAAAATAAACGGCAGCATGGTAAAGAAGCCGGGAATAGCCAGTGAATTATGCAGCACCATAACCGCGACCGCACAGCTAACAATGGTAATGGTGGAGCCAGCTAAGTGAACGGTAGCGCAAAGTGGCACGGTAAAGTTGGCTACGTCATTATCGACTTTGTTTTTACGCACGCTTTGTAAGGTAACAGGAATAGTTGCAGCACTGGACATAGTACCTAACGCGGTGAAATAGGCTGGCAGCATGTTTTTAATTAAAAACAGTGGCGAACGACCGGTTTTTATGCCTGCCATAATGTACATAGAGGTGATGTAAACCCAGTGCAGAGCAACGGCAAGTATGAGAATGACACCAAATGTTTTCAGGGTATTAAACACCGTGCCGGCAACGGCCATTTCTGTAAAGATACCGGCAATATACAGCGGCAGCAATGGAATAATAACTTTAACCAACAGCAGCTCGATAATGTCGCGGCCTTGATCCGACAGTTTTTTCAAACTTTCAGCTTTAGTACTGGCAATGCCCAACCCGAATATAAAGGCTAGAACCAGAGCTGACATGACTTCCATAAGTGGCGGAACTGACAGTTCAATAAAAGGTTCGATAGTGGCTTTGGCTTCGGTAGAAACACTTTGAGCATCGGTGGTCAGCCAGGGCACGACAAGGCTGGCGGCGAAAAACGCAACACTACCGGCGATGACGGTAGAGGCATAAGCTATACCTAAGGTTTTACCGAGCATTTTTCCGGAGTTGCTTGGTAAGCTGGCAATACCGCTGGTAATGAAGAACAAAATAAGTAATGGGATGGTAAAGAATAACAACTGACCGAACAGAGCTTTAAAGGTCAATAACAGTTGGCTGACCCACTCGGGCATATATAGCCCAATGAGAATACCGGCGACAATACCCGCAATTAGCTTAAGAATTAATCCCATAATACTCGACTCTTTTTATGAATGTTTTTACGAATGGAAGCTTGCTGTTTTAGGCGCTATTTAAGCCTTAGCTAATTAGAGCAAGCCTTTTAAATGCGCAACCACGCTGCGGCCTAAAGCGCTGAGATTATACCCGCCTTCCAGGCAAGATACGATACGGCCGTCGCAATGATTATCGGCAATTTCTTTCAGTTTGAGGCTTATCCAGTGGTAGTCTTCTTCTTTCAATAAGAACTGCGACATGTCGTCTTCGGCGTGGCCGTCAAACCCTGCAGAAATCAGCATGAGTTGTGGAGCAAAGTCATCTAACGCCTTAAACCACTTTTGGCTAACGGCTTCTTGCCATTGTGGGCCTTTGCATCCTGCGGGTAAGGGAACGTTGTGGATATTGTCGGCGCTGGTGTCTTCGCCGGTAAAGGGGTAAAACGCCTGCTGAAAAGACGAACAAAATAAAATACGCTCATCGCTCTGAACAATGTCTTCTGTTCCATTGCCGTGGTGCACGTCAAAGTCGACAATGGCAACGCGTTCAAGCCCGTGCGTTTCCAGAGCATGGTAAGCGGCAATAGCAACATTATTGAACAGGCAGAAGCCCATCGCTTTGTCGCGGGTGGCGTGGTGTCCGGGCGGGCGCACGGCACAAAAGGCCTGCTTGTTGTAAGTGGTCAGTACATCATCCACTGCATTGATGGCGGCTCCGGCAGCCTTCAGGGCGGCGGCTTTACTGCCTGCGGTTATTAAGGTGTCCGGATCAATCCACTCGTGGTCGTACTCCGGAATTTGCGCGAAAACAAAATCGACATGCTCTTTGGTATGGGCTCTGTAAATAGCCTCAAGTGGCGCGTCGGAAGCGTCTTTTCTGACCAGAACAAAGTCCATTCCGGAGCGGATCAATTGGTCGTTAATGGCCGCTATGCGAGCCGGGCACTCTGGGTGTTGTTCATCCGGAATATGCTCCAGGCAATCTGAATGACTAAAAACAACGATAGACATAGCTAGTCTGCGTCCTCGTTCAGCTCGAGTTTCAGCAGCACTTCTCCGGGCTCTTCACTGGGTAGGCGCTTAAAGCCTCCGCGCTCGAACACGCTGAGCATGGGCTTATTAGCTGCCAGAACATAGGCCTGCATACTGTCCAGCTTGCGTTCTTTGGCAATACGGATCATTTCATCCAGTAACATGCCCGCCATGCCCCGCCCCTGATACTTCTCACGGGTAACAAAAGCCACTTCACAGCTATTTTGAGACTCAATGAAGTAGTAACGTCCTACGGCCTGAATTTGAACCGCTGAGCCCTTTTGGCGAACAATACACAGAGCCAGGTCTCTGGATTGATCAACGCTGACCAAATTGCAGGATTTCTCCCGGGTCATGTTGGTGGGCACGGCGTTGTATCGTAACTGCAGAGTTTCTTTTGTATGAGAGTAGAAAAACTCCTGCAATCGTCGTTCGTCTGATGGATAGAGAGGTCTTAAGTCGAAAGACTCATTATTAATTTTTAGCTTTTTAAAGCCGATGTCACCAAGTTCAGGCACATCGACAGGCGTTTGTTGCTGATAGTTGGGCACCCAGTAGTGTTTGCGTACTTCCTGTAACAGATGGCTACGGAATTTAGGGTGGGCAACACGAATCAGCTCTAATGCGCGTTCGCGGATACTTTTTCCGCGCAGCGACGCCACCCCAAATTCGGTTACGACATAATGCACGTGCCCTCGCGTGGTGACCACTCCGGCTCCTTCACGAATAAAAGGCACAATGCGCGATACTTTGCCGTCTTCGGTGGTTGACGGCAGAGCAATGACGGGCTTACCCCCCTTACTTAAGGAAGCGCCACGACTGAAGTCAACTTGCCCGCCAATACCGCTATAAAACTGATGTCCTATGGAGTCGGAAACAATCTGTCCGGTTAAGTCCACTTCAATGGCGCTATTAATAGCCACGAGTTTGTCGTTGCGGGCGACATTGGCCGGTGAGTTAACGTACTCACTAGGGTAAAAACCAACGTGGGGGTTGTGATCAACAAAGTCATACAGAGCTTTAGAACCCATACAAAAACTGGTGACGATTTTGTTCGGGTGAAAGGTTTTTTTACGATTGTTGATGACCCCTTTGAGCATAAGGTGCATAACATCGTCAGTGATAAGCTCACTGTGAATGCCAAGATCTTTGTGATTGCTCAGGTAACGCAGTGCCGCCGCGCAAATGGTACCCACACCAATTTGCAGAGTCGCGCCATTTTCAACCAGCAAAGCAATGTACTGGCCTATACGTTCAATGATTTTATTGTTTTCCAGGCTTGGCGGCGGCAGCTCCGGTAGTGGCGCCGCATGTTCCCAAAAATGGTGAATCTGGTTCGTGTGCAGAAACGACTGTCCATAGGTAACCGGCATATTAGGGTTAACCTGCGCTATTACCGTATTGGCAGACTTAGCTGCCGCGGCAACCACATCAACCGACACGCCCATAGAATGGTAGCCGTACTTGTCGGCGGGGCTGACCATAATTAAGGCCGCATCCAGCGGCAGAATTCCGTTACTGAACAAATTCGGAATGTCGGAAATAAAGCTGGGAGTGTAATCTGCGCGTCCTTCGTTAACCGCAGTTCGTACTGTATCCCCACCAATAAAAAAGGTGTTTACCTTAAAGAGTTGCTGATACTGCGGACCTGCCCATTTGTTATCAGACAGCGTCATTAACTGCACAATTTCAATATCGTGCAGGTTTTTCGAATTTTCTATCAGGTCATCAATAAGGGCCGTAGGCACCGCTGCGTGAGAACCTATAAAGATTCTCTGCCCGGATTTCAGTATTTTTGACCAGTCTAATTTTGTCTTTGTCATAGCACTGTTTTACCGCAGTGAGGTGCTTTGTGCAATCCTCTAAAGTGAGATAGACTCAGCGGTTAAATTACCGTCAAACGGACATGCTTCCCATGCAAAATAAAAACAATAAATGGGTTAATCAAAAAATTAAATTTTCTGTTGTCTCCGGGGCACAGGAATACTTATGTTAAAACTGTCTAACTTTGGCCCAGGCGCTCTGGTCGCTGCGGCTTTTATTGGTCCGGGTACGGTAGTTACGGCTTCATTAGCTGGAGCTAATTTTGGTTATGCATTGCTGTGGGCATTGCTGTTTTCCGTTGTCGCCTGTGTCATTTTGCAGGAAATGTCTGCCCGTATTGGGTTAGTCACTCAAGCTGGTCTGGGCGAGAATATTCGTAATAATTTAACCTCTGGCTGGCTTCGGTGGCTGGCGCTGTTGCTCATTTTTAGTGCTATTGCTATTGGCAATAGTGTCTATCAGGGTGGCAACCTTTCCGGGGCAAGCCTGGGTGCCAGCGAACTGCTTGGACCGGTACCTGTACTTGATGTCTGGCTGAGTAATGCCTGGGCGCTTATTATTGGTATTATTGCGCTATTAATACTTTGGTCTGGTAATGCGCGGGTGATAGAACGAGCTCTTATCGTTATGGTGCTGTTAATGAGCGTGGCTTTTATCGGCACGTTTCTATTAACAGACCCTGACTGGGGGGCGGTATTCAATGGTACCTTTGGTTTTTCCATGCCTACCGGAGCGACTTTAACAGTTGTGGCTTTAATTGGCACAACTGTGGTTCCTTATAATATATTCCTGCACGCATCCAGTGTTTCAAAAAAGTGGAAAACAGCAGAAGAATTGCCAGCCGCGCGGCGTGATCTTTTCCTCTCTATTCCTTTTGGCGGCCTTATTTCTATGGCTATTGTGGCTACAGCTGCCTCGGCCTTTTTTGGTCAGCAAGTTGAGATAGAGAGTGCTGGCGACCTGGCTGAATCTTTAAGACCATTGTTTGGAGACGGAGCCACTTATTTAATGGCAATAGGGTTGTTTGCGGCGGGTATTTCGTCGGCAACAACAGCGCCTTTAGCCAGTGCTTATGCACTCTGCGGAATTATGGGCTGGTCCGTTAATTTACGCAGCAGAGCTTTTCGGATTATCTGGTTCACGATTCTGGTAATCGGCATTATTATTTCCAGCGTTGGTATCAAACCAGTTACCGTTATCTGGTTTGCACAGGTGGCTAATGGCATCTTGCTTCCCGTGATAGCCGGCTTTCTTTGGTGGCTTTGCCAAAGCCCTTTGCTGGGAAAATATCGTAACTCACTGCTGCAAAACATTTTAGCTGCCATTATTTTTCTGATTTCTGTAGTACTGAGTGGTAGAAGTCTTGGTTCCGCTTTTGGGTTTTGGTAGGTAAAAGCTACGTCCCTGTAGCTTTATTTTAATTTGAGGTTATTAATCGCTGGCGGCACCAATAAACTCAAGTTCTTGTGGTTCGCTGGACGCTTCAATACTGACATTCTCCGTTAAGAAGAAGTTAATGTCATCGTCGGCTTCAGGGTCGTCGTCACCATTGCAGGTTAGAGCGACGGTGTAGTCCCCTGCGGCAATAAACCCAAGCGAAAAGTCGTAGGTGTTGACGCCATCAAAGTAAACCCCTGTACTGGCATACGGCGTATTTTCTTCTGCACCGCCGTTATCAGCCAGAGTTGCTTCGTCAAGATCACTACCTTCGTATAGATAGACATAAGCAACTGGCTCCTCAGTGTTTTCCGGTGCCACGGTGCAAGTGTCGTTAAACAGCAGTGCGCCTTCAGCTACGGTTCCTTTCAGGTGACCAACCGCAGAATTATCGACTAAACGAACACCACGAGGCTTAAGAATGTAATGCTCCTGGCCCACGGGGTTTGTCATCGAGTGTCGCAAGTCGAATTCGACTGTAAAGTTTAGATTTCCACCGGCATCGGCAATAAAGCCATCCAGTTTGAGTTCATTAGAAGGAACCTCAATACTTACCTTCTCGGCTTCGCCGTCACTATTTGTGTCGGTCATAATGTACGAGCCATCGGCCATAACCAGCCTCAATTGACCGTATTGCCCTGCTTCTATTTCGGCATCTTCGAGAAACATCATTGAATCGTTGCCGGTGAATTCTAATAGATTAATACCTATGGTGTTAGCTATGGGCTGGCCTTCCTCATTAGTACAAAGATCATTTTCCTCAGGAGCCTCGATGTCTTCACCAACAGTGAAAGTGCGGGGAGAGTTGCCATTTCCCGTAAGCTCAATGGCGTTAAAACAGGCGACAACGGATTCTGCGTTGTCTACAGGGGCGTCACTGATACCTAAAGAGAACTGAGCGACATCGTTAGTGTCATTACTATCAGAGCCTCCGCATGCAGCCAAACTTAATGTAGCGGTAGCCAGCGTTGTTAACATTAACTTATTCATAGCGCTCTTCCTTTTAGTCGTGAAACAAAATGACATACTTAAACATGTGAGGCTAATGTATAGATGCTGTAACAATTTGTTAAAAGACATTTTACGAAAATTTTCATTGACAAAATTCTGAGTTAGCTCTATATCGTCTTTGTCGTATACAACGACAGACTTTTGTTCGGTTTTTAGTCTGTAGGAAGGGCTTACCCATGACCAAGATGACCCGTGAATTACTGTTAAAGAAACCGTTTAACGATTTCCGTAACTATCCTTATGGCTTTTCACGCTCCGGCGACTTTTCAATTCGTGAAAGCGATGCATTGACTCATTATGGTTGTTTGATTACAGCTATGCTGAACGGTGAGTTTAAGCCGACGTTAAAAGAAGACATTGAATTACTGGCTGCATGCAAAGGCGAACAAGCTCCGGTAAGTACTGTAGAAAAGGTTTGGGCCAAGTATCAGGCGCGAATTCATCGCCCTAAAGTTGCCAGTATGTATGGTCGGGGGAAATTTGCTGATGACACTTTCAGTTCAGCCTCGGACACCGAAGATGACCTTATTGTTGAGGACTGATTTGGCGTAAACGTCTGGGTTTTTGACGGTGGCACATGTAACAATGGCTGCCGTCAGATTGTTTCGCTTCTTTTTTGGCTTCACTGGCCAGCAGTGCGACATCGTGATGCGATAAACACTCGGAAGGATCAGGCTGAACAACTCCTATAGCAAGGCCCAGTAAAGGGTAAAAAACTGGCGTGCCGTTTCGGGATAGCGCTTTTATTCCCCCTAAATCAATGTGTTCCTGATGATAAAAGCGGGTAATATCCTGCTCGAAATCCCTGATAATTTTATTACATTGTTGTTCGGTTTGTTCTTTATCTGTGTCTTTGAAAATGGCGACAAAGTCGTCCCCGCCAATGTGACCAATGAAATGACCGTGTCTGAATAATTGCTTTTGCAGTATCTGCGCCAGCCATTTAATAATTTGATCGCCCTGTTCGTACCCATAAATGTCGTTGTAGGGCTTAAAATGGTTCAGATCAAAGTAGGCTACGTGAAATGGGCGTGCCCGGGAAAGTTGGTCCTCGATAATTTGGTTAATGGCCACGTTACCCGGCAGTTGGGTTAAAGGGTTAGCATGGCGTGCATTGTTAACTTTTAATTCGGTGATTCTGCGTAGTAGGTTTTTAATGGATGCCACGCCGTAGTAAACATCTCTTTTAGTCACAATAATGTGCTGATAAATATCGACTTCGTCGTTATCGGTAATAAGCTGGCTCACTTCTTCCAGCGACGTTTGCCAGTCAACCGAAAGAGGGTGTTCGTCCATTATGTAAGAAACCGGTTTATTAGCATAAAGTGCATGCCCGTAGGAACCGGAAAAGAATTCCATAATTTTTTCTCTGCGGATAATTCCGGCGACTCTTTTCTCATGAATAACGGGCAGGGAGGATAAGGTTTTGTCCTGTGTAAAGGTATCAAGTACCTCCGATGAGCGCGTATGAGCTGATACGCAATGAATGGTATCGACCACACTGGCGATAGTGCTTTGGTAGTTTAATGCAACATGATGATGCGGTAGCAGCAGCGAGGACGGAACCTCCAACACCGGATAAGGCGCGGGTCTGCCAAGCAGGAACCCCTGACAATAATTAACTCCCATGGCCTGCAGTTGCTCAAGCTCATCTGGGGTTTCAATGCCTTCCACTATAACTTTTGTACGCAGACTGGTGGCCAGCGATAAGATACTTTGTACAAATTCTCTTTTTACTGAGGACGTCTCAATAGAATGAATAAAGTATCGATCAATTTTCACATAGTCAGGACGTAATTCGGACCAGAGTTTCAGTCCTGAGTAACCGGCTCCTAAATCATCAATTGCTATCATAAACCCCAGTTTCTGATAATGAATAATAGCGTGTTTTAAGTTCTCGGTATCTTCAATTGGGTAACGCTCAGAAATTTCGATAACGATTTGTTCCGGCGCTATGCCGAATTGCTGAGACAAGCGTAACGTTGAGCCATGAGGGTGGCTGTCGTCCTGCAAGACGTTAGGGTTTACGTTAAGAAACAGCTTTCCCTGCATGGCGTTTTTTTGAAACGCTTCCATTGCTGCCGAGCGACAGGCAAGCTCTAGTTCAGAGAGTAACTGTACCTGGCTGGCCAGAGAAAACAGGCGATCCGGGAACTCAAGTGGGTGACCCTTGGGGCCGCGAATAAGAGCTTCGTGACCAATAACAATTCCGCGGGAAGTGTCCATAACGGGCTGGAACAGAGGATAAAGCTGCTTTTCCTGAATAAGGTTTAGCAGCTCTTTAGTTAAATCAGACCCTGACATGGAACCCCCTGTTACAGCACAACATAAAAGCTTAGTTTTATTTTATGACAGTGCTATGACAGGAGGTAAGTATTTAGCCTTCGCGTTTTATTGCGCGGTGAGCGATATCAGTACGGTAATAGACGTTATTCCAGCTCACTTGATCAACCAGTTGATATGCTAGTTTTTGTGCTTCTGTAACAGTGTCACCCAAAGCCGTACAACACAAAACTCGACCACCACTAGTGACCACTTTACCGTTATCCATTTTAGTACCGGCGTGGAATACTTTCTGGTTTTCAGGTGCGTGATCCGGCAAACCGTGAATGACGTCACCTTTTGCATAGCTTTCAGGGTATCCGCCAGCGGCCATAACCACACCAACTGCGGCACGCTCGTCAAAGTCGATAGGTGCCTGGTTGAGTTTGCCCTCAATTGCCTGGAGGCAAAGTTCGACAAGATCAGACTTCAGCCGCATCATAATGGGCTGAGTTTCCGGGTCACCAAAGCGACAGTTGTATTCCAGAACTTTGGAGGTGCCGTCTTCAGCTATCATTAAACCCGCGTATAGGAAGCCTTTGTAAGGCGCACCTTCTGCAGCCATTCCGTCCACTGTAGGCTTAATGACATGACGCATAACCCAGTCATGGATGGCCGGAGAAACGACCGGAGCCGGAGAGTAGGCGCCCATACCACCAGTATTTGGGCCTTTGTCATCGTTATCACGGGCTTTATGATCCTGGCTTGAGGCAAAAGGTATTGCATGTTTACCGTCAACCATCACGATAAAGGAGGCTTCCTCGCCACGTAAAAACTCTTCGATAACCACGCGATGCCCGGCATCGCCGAAACGGTTACCGGCCAGCATGTCGTCGATAGCGGCATCTGCCTGTTCCTGACTTTCGGCAATAATAACGCCTTTGCCAGCGGCCAGTCCGTCGGCCTTAATGACAATAGGAAGACCCTTTTCAGCGACATAAGCTTTAGCAGGCTCAACCTCGGTAAAGTTTTGGTAGTCGGCGGTGGGTATGTTGTGACGCTGCAAAAAGTCTTTGCTGAAGGCTTTAGAGCCTTCTAACTGTGCAGCCTTTGCGGTTGGGCCAAAAGCTGCCAGTCCGGCTTCGTTAAAGCGGTCAACAATACCTGCAACCAATGGCGCTTCCGGCCCGACGATAGTCAGCTCTATACCTTCCTTTTTGGCAAAGTTAAGAAGACCGTCGATATCTTCGGCACCAATGGCAACATTTGTCAGGTTTGGCTCGCGCTCTGTACCTGCATTACCGGGTGCAACATACACGCTGTCAACTTGACTTGATTGCGCTGCTTTCCACGCCAGAGCGTGCTCACGGCCTCCGCCGCCAACGACCAGTACTTTCATAAGGTTAGTTGTATCCTGTTAGTCTGTAACGGGTTTTTGAAATTTTAAAGTGAAGCGATCACTTTCACCAATGGCTTCATATTTTTCTTTGTCTTCATCACCCAGAGTAAGGGTTGGTGGTAAAGTCCAGACACCTTTAGGATGATCGGCTGTATCTTTCGGATTTGCGTTAACTTCACTGCTTGCGACAAACTCAAAACCGGCTTGTTCGGCTAAGTCTATAACCCAGCTTTCTTTCACATAACCTGAGTCTTTAAAAGCTTCTGCATCTGCTGACTCGGGCAAGCGATGATCAACGATACCCAGCATGCCGTTAGGCTTTAATGTCTGATGAAAGTGACGGAAAGCTTGCAGCACGCCTTCTTCACCTTCCTGCATGTACCAGTTATGCAGGTTACGGAACGTTAATATACGATCCGCACTTCTGGGTGGCGCTATATCGGTGTCTTCACCTGGCGCGAATTCGGTTAATTCGACGTTCCCGTAAACCGGGTTCGTGGTGAGTTTTTCTTTAAAGTTTTCCAGTGAACGCTGGTAATAGTCACTGTCTGAATTTTCCGGGAAGTGAGCTGCGTATAGCTGCCCTTCGTCGGCAAGGTAAGGTGCCAGTATTTCAGTGTACCAACCGCCGCCCGGCCAAATTTCGACGACCGTCATGCTTGGCTCTAATTCAAAGAACTCTAACGTTTCTTTGGGATGACGAAATTCGTCACGAGCCTGATACTTGTCAGTACGTGATTCATGGTCAACAGCGGCTTGCAAAGAGTCGGCTTCAGGAGCCGGCGAACAGGCGCTAAGGACGCTTGCTAGTGCAATGGCGGAAACAGAAGTTATTATTTTTTTCATACTATCACCTGTAGAGTTGAGAACTAGCCTATAAGACTAGCCCCCAAACGTTACTGACGCAATGCTGCAGTTATCAGCAAAGGTGCTTAGTGACGGAAATGTCTCATGCCGGTAAAGACCATCGCAATACCGTGTTCATTGGCAGCGGCAATGATCTCTTCGTCGCGGATAGAACCGCCTGGCTGAATAATAGCGGTTATACCGGCTTCAGCTGCGGCGTCAATGCCATCACGGAATGGGAAGAAAGCATCTGACGCCATGACCGAACTCGGTACGCTGAGGTTCTCGTCCGCAGCTTTAATTCCTGCAATTTTGGCACTGTAAACCCGGCTCATCTGGCCTGCACCAACACCTATGGTCATGCCGTCTTTGGCATAAACAATGGCATTAGACTTAACAAACTTAGCGACTTTCCAGCAGAACAATAAGTCGGTCATCTGTGCTTCGGTTGGCTGTTTTTCGGTGACGACTTTCAGATCGTCCTGAATGAAGTCCTGGTTATCGGTGTCCTGTACCAGTAAGCCTCCGTTGACGCGCTTGTAGTCCAGTTGTTCAACAGAGTCCGACCACTCACCACATTCCAGTAAGCGAACGTTCTTTTTGCCGGCAACAGCTGCCTTGGCGCTTTCGCTGACGCTCGGAGCGATAATAACTTCCACAAACTGACGCTCAACAATAGCGGTTGCGGTTGCTTCATCCAGCTCGCGGTTAAAAGCAATAATGCCACCAAATGCGGAAGTTGGGTCGGTTTTAAAGGCGCGGTCATAAGCGTCGGAAATAGATTCACCTATTGCAACACCGCAAGGGTTTGCGTGCTTAACAATAACGCAGGCTGGTTCAACAAAGCTTTTTACGCACTCAAGTGCCGCGTCTGTATCGGCAATATTGTTAAAGGACAACGCTTTGCCCTGAATTTGAGTCGCGCTGGAAACTGTCCCTTTTGGTGCATTGCGCTCTGCGTAAAATGCCGCTGCCTGATGTGAGTTCTCGCCGTAGCGTAGGTCCTGCTTTTTTGATACCTGCAGGTTCAACGTGCGCGCAAAATCGTTTTCGCTCAGCTGCTTGCCGAGGTAATTTGCAATCATGCCATCATATTGAGCGGTGTGCTCAAATGCTGCTACTGCTAAGTCAAAGCGAGTGCTGTGGCTGACCCCATTTTGCTCATTGAGCTCAGCGAGCACGCGCTGGTAGTCACTGGCATTCACAACAATAGTCACGTCTTTGTGGTTTTTCGCTGCTGCACGAACCATAGTTGGACCGCCAATATCAATATTCTCAATAGCGTCTTCCAGAGAGCAACCTTCTTTGGCAACCGTTTCAGCAAAGGGATACAGGTTCACGACAACCATATCGATAGGCGCGATGTTTTGCTCCTGCATAACACCCTGGTCGACATCGCGGCGACCTAAAATACCGCCATGAACCTTAGGGTGCAGTGTCTTTACCCGCCCGCCCATAATCTCTTCCTGACCGGTATGTTCAGAAACATCAATAACGGCAATGCCTGAGTCACGGAGTAGTTTAGCTGTACCGCCAGTAGAGAGAATTTCAATGTTCTTTTGAGCCAAAGCTTGAGCGAATTCAACAATACCGGTTTTATCAGAAACACTGATTAAAGCGCGTTGGATTGGACGGGTTTCCATTGTTTTGCCTTTCTATACTGAGTTAACTTACGGGGAGGTTAATAAAAAAAGGGCGCCAAAAGGCGCCCAAAAAACTTCTTAATTCATGCCGTATTTTTTCAGCTTCTTGCGTAAGGTGCCGCGGTTAATGCCTAACATGGTTGCGGCGCGGGTTTGATTACCCCGGGTGTAAGTCATGACTTCTTCCAGTAACGGTGCTTCTACTTCAGATAGCACCAACTCGTAAAGTTCTTCAGGATCCTGACCATCAAGCTGACGCAGAAAACTGTTCAATGCTTGTTTTACGGAATCACGCAATGGCTTTGGCTGTGCGTTATTGCCGATAGTGGTTAGGGGAGATACGTTCTCACGACTAGGGTTTTGATCAAACATAATGCGCTTATCTCTTCTCTACAGTGACAAAATAATCTTCAAGTGCCTTAAGTTGCTCGCTGGCATCCTCAAGACGATTAAATGTTTGCCTGAATTCATCATTGCTGGCTTGTTCTTTTAAATACCAACCAACGTGTTTTCGGGCGATTCTGACACCCTGGTAACTGCCGTAAAATTCGTGCAGTTTGCCAACGTGATGAATAACGGTCTCAGCCACTTCGGTTAAGGACGGCGGGCTTAGCTCCTGTCCTGTTTCAAGAAAATGAGCAATTTCTCTAAACAGCCAGGGGTTACCCTGCGCGCCGCGACCAATCATAATGGCGTCGGCTCCGGTGTACTCTAAAACCTGTTGAGCCTGCAGTGGTGTACGGATATCGCCGTTAGCCACTACTGGGATAGAAACAGCCTTCTTAATTGCCTTAATGGTGTCGTATTCGGCAATGCCTTTGTACATGCAGGCACGAGTACGACCATGAATGGCAAGAGACTGAATACCGCAACGTTCTGCCAGCTGCGCTATATCAATACCGTTTCTGTGTTCAGGATCCCAACCGGTTCTGGTTTTCAGTGTTACCGGAACCTCAACAGCTGCAACCACAGCTGTTAATATCTCTTCTACTAACCCGGGATGCTGCATGAGCGCCGAGCCAGCCATCTTCTTATTTACCTTTTTCGCCGGGCAGCCCATATTTATGTCAATAATCTGCGCACCCATACTCACATTCACGCGCGCTGCTTCGGCCATTAATGCCGGTTCCGAGCCCGCTATCTGCACAGCACGAATGCCCAGCTCTCCCGAATGATCCATGCGTTGCCTGGATTTATCGGTCTGCCATACCTTAGGGTTACTGGACAGCATCTCTGATACTGTAAGCCCGGCCCCCGTGCTGTAACACAGCTGACGGAACGGCTGATCAGTAACTCCAGCCATGGGAGCTAATATGACCTGATTGTCGAGTTGATATGGACCAATCCGCATCGGTTAAAAACTACTCAGCGAAAGGGTGAGGAATTTTAGGGAATTTGCGCAATAAAGAAAAGGCTATTTATTACGCAATTTGAGTCTTTTTTTCATTTTTTACTATTGACAAAGCGTACGCTTGTTAACCAACGCGGGTACCGCTGAGCATTGCCCAGTCGCCGTCTATAGTCGGGGTATCGAATTTTATGTGCGGTTGGTAAGCCTCAATAACCCCTTCTATTTGCCGTTCCAGTATACCGGATAAAACCAGTTGTCCGCCGGGGGAAACGAAGCCGAGTATGGTATCGGCTAGCTCTCGTAAAGGGCCGGCGAGGACATTGGCAAGTACCAAGTCCACCTGGGTTTCAGGTTGTTGGCTGGGTAGATAAAGGCTAAATTTATCGCCCACCTTATTGCGCTCAGCGTTATCTTTGGTCGCAATCAGCGCCTGTTGGTCAATATCAATGCCAACTACGTGTTCTGCTTTAAATAGTAATGCGGCAATGCCTAATATCCCTGAGCCACAACCGAAATCCACCACGGTTTTGCCGGTTGGTGGGTTGGCGTCTATCCAGCGCAGACACATAGCGGTTGTTGGGTGTGTTCCGGTACCAAAAGCCATGCCAGGGTCGAGCAAAATATTAACGGCTTCAGGTTTTGGTATCTCCCGCCAGCTGGGGCAAATCCATAAATTCTCGCCAAACTGAATAGGGTGGAAGTTATCCATCCATTCGCGTTCCCAGTCTTTGTCTTCCAGTGCATCGACTTTGTACTGCAAATCGCTGCCGAAAATGTTGGACTGTTTCAGGTTGGCAATAATGGCTTTGATGTCCGCGTCGGCGTCAAATAAGCCCGTGGCTAGAGTGTGTTCCCACAATATAACGTCGCCGGGGCGGGGTTCAAAAATGGGCGTGTCGGCGCCGTCTCGGTAAGTTACCGCCTGAGCGCCGTTAGCCATGAGCATGTCACCCACTTGGGGCGCATGCTCTTCACTACAGGAAAGGGTGAGTTGTATCCAGGGCATTAATTAATGCCCGCCTATACCAAGTTTTTTCTCAAGGTAGTGAATGTTGGTACCACCGTGCTGGAAGTTTTCATCTGCCATAATTGATTTTTGCAGAGGAATATTGGTTTTAATGTCTTCGATGATCAATTCATTTAAAGCATTACGCATACGGGCAATAGCAATATCACGGTTTTCGCCGTAAGTAATCAGCTTGCCTATCATCGAGTCATAGTTCGGCGGAACTTTGTAATCCGCGTAAACGTGTGAGTCCCAACGCACACCAAAGCCACCCGGAGAGTGGAAACGGGTGATAGTGCCCGGTGACGGTGTAAAGGTTTCAGGGTCTTCGGCGTTAATCCGACATTCAATGGCATGACCACGAATGACAACATCTTCCTGGCTGACCGAAAGCTGACGACCGGCTGCAATGCGCAACTGCTCTTTAATCAAGTCGATACCTGTGACCATCTCGGTAACCGGATGCTCAACCTGAATACGGGTGTTCATTTCAATGAAATAGAATTCACCATTTTCGTACAAGAATTCAAATGTACCAGCGCCACGGTAGCCAAGCTCTACACAAGCTTTGGCACAACGCTCACCAATAAATTTACGCATTTCAGGGGTGATACCCGGCGCAGGTGCCTCTTCAACCACTTTCTGGTGACGACGCTGCATCGAGCAGTCACGTTCACCTAAATGAATGGCATTGCCTTGTCCATCGGCCAGAACCTGAATTTCCACATGGCGAGGGTTTTCAAGGAATTTTTCCATATAGACAACAGGGTTACCGAAGGCTGCGCGAGCTTCGTTCTGAGTCATAGTGATAGAGCTGAGCAATTCGCTCTCCTCGCGTACAACCCGCATACCACGACCACCGCCGCCGCCTGCTGCTTTAATAATAATGGGGTAACCAATGCGCTTAGCAAGCTTCTTATTACGTTCGTCGTCGTCATCCAGAGGGCCATCCGACCCCGGAACGCAAGGAACGCCGGTTTTCTTCATTGCCTTAATGGCTGATACTTTGTCGCCCATAAGACGGATAAGATCCGGCGTTGGTCCAACAAAAATGAAGCCAGATTGTTCAACTTGTTCAGCAAAATCGGCGTTTTCGGCCAGAAAGCCGTAACCCGGGTGAATAGCTGCTGCATCCGTAATTTCAGCGGCGCTGATAATACGGGGAATGTTCAGGTAGCTCTCGTTCGCTGGCGCTTTACCTATGCAAATTGCTTCGTCTGCAAGTAAAACGTGTTTAAGGTTTCTATCAACCGTTGAATGAACTGCCACTGTTTTAATGCCGAGCTCTTTACAGGCTCGCAGTATGCGCAGTGCAATTTCGCCACGGTTGGCAATGACCACTTTATCTAACATGACAAATACCTGCGGTTACTTTATTCGATGATAAACAGTGGCTGATCAAATTCAACCGGCTCTTCGTTATCTACTAAAATCTGTTTAACGACACCGGATTTGTCTGCTTCAATCTGGTTCATCATTTTCATTGCTTCAATAATGCACAGTGTTTCGCCGGCATTAACGCGAGAGCCAACAGTAACGAAAGGCTTTGCATCAGGAGATGGAGCTTCGTAGAAGGTTCCAACCATAGGAGAGCGAACAACGTGGCCGCTAATTTCTTCACTGGCTGGTTCAGCCGCTGGCTGGCTTGCCGGAGCTGATTGTGGCGCTTGCTGAGGGGCGTGTTGCGGTTGTGGCGCGTATTGCATCGGTGCAGGCTGCGCACTGTAACGATTAATCCGAACTGACTCTTCGCCCTCGGTAATTTCCAGTTCTGCTACGCCAGATTCTTCAACGAGCTCGATCAGTTTCTTAATTTTTCGGATATCCATGCTAACGTCTACCTTTAGTTATCTGTATTGTTCAATGTAGTTAAAGCTGCTTGTAATGCGTATTCATAACCACGGGCGCCAAGCCCGCAGATAACACCGTCAGCCACGTCTGCCAAATAAGAATGGTGGCGGAAGCTCTCACGGCGATAAATATTGGAAAGGTGCACTTCAATAAAAGGGATTTTCACAGCCAATAACGCATCGCGTAATGCCACGCTGGTGTGTGCGTAGGCTGCCGGATTAATCACAATATAATCTACGGAGTCTTTGGCGGCTTGCTGGATCCAGTCAATTAACTGGTGTTCAGCATTGGACTGACGGAAATCTAGTGCTGTTGCGTGTTGTTTAGCAATGGCTCCCAGCGAATCAGCGATATCATCCAGGCTTTGCTTACCATAAAGCTCTGGTTCACGCTGCCCCAGTAAATTTAGATTCGGGCCATTGAGCACTAATATTTTAAAACGTTCTGCCATTGTGCCGCCATTTGCTGTGAAGTTACGGAAACTATTAAAAGTGACCACAACTTTCAGTTTGGGTTCCTATAACAACAGTATTATAGGGAAAAAAAGCAAGATTGCAGCACTTTACTGGTCTTATCAGCGCATTTAGGCACAAGTTTACTCGGAAACTATCTTTTCCAGATGCTTTTTGAAATCCTCAGCGTTCATATAACCGGTAACCCGGTATTCAGGGCGTTCGTTGCCTTCAGGGTCAAAGAACAGAATGGTGGGTAGCCCCAGCACCTTGTAGCGACTCAGAATCTCAACGTCTTGCGCGTTATTGCGGGTAACATCGGCCTGAATGAGTTTAAACTCCTGAAACTGCGCCTGAACCTGCTCATCTGAAAAGGTGTACTGCTCAAATTCCTTGCAGGCCACGCACCAGTCCGCATAAAGGTCTAGCATTACCCATCGGTCACTTTCTGCTACTTGTTGTTGTATGTCGCTGACATTACTAACAACAGTAAAAAGGCCGTGACTTTTTTGTTCCAGTTGCGCTTTATTAACCTGCCAGTAACTGCCTGTAGTAGCCGCCGCTGCTAAGAGTACAATAGTGATAACTTTCGTGGTTATCCGAAGCGGCTGGCTTATCGAAACAGCCAGAGATACGGTGGCAAGAATAAAGTAAAAAATCCATAGCCACATGCTAATACTGGTCGGAATAAGGCGCTCAATTAAGAATAAGGTAACTGCCAATAACAGCCAACCGAAGAACTGCTTAACCACGTTCATCCACGCGCCGGCTTTGGGCAGAAGCTTGCCGCCACTTAAGCCGAATAGAATAAGCGGCACGCCCATACCCAGGCTTAATGCGTAAAGAATAGCGACGCCGCTTACCATATCGCCCGATTGCGCAATAAAGAGTAGGGCTCCTGACAAGGGGGCTGTGGTACAGGGTGATGCTACCAGGCCGGAAATAGCGCCGATAATAAAGACGCCAACGACATTGCCTCCGCTTTGCTGGCCGCTAAAGCTTTGCAGTTTTGACTGCCAGCTAATAGGAAGCTGCAGCGTATAAGCTCCGAACATACTCAAAGCAAAAAGAGCGAACAACGCTGCCAGAACGATTAACACCACCGGATGCTGAAAGTAAGCCTGATACTGCATACCCGCCGACGCCACAACCAGGCCTAATAAAGAATAGGTAATAGCCATACCCTGAACGTATATAAAGGAAAGCCAAAGTGTGTTTTTCCAGTTACGTTCACGGTTGCCCAGCACTACGCCGGATAAAATGGGGTACATAGGAAACACGCAGGGGGTAAAAGCTAAGCCAATACCCAAAGCAAAAAAGAGTAACAATGTAATGATTAAATGTTGTTCACCTATACCGAACAGGCTGCTGTCGGTGTTTGGCGGTGCGGTGGCGGGGGCGGTTTCACTAGTACTGGAGAGTTTAATCTGCTTTTCAGTGGGCGGGTAACATAACCCCGCATCTGCGCAGCCCTGATACTGAACGGTAATGGTGTCGCCGGAAAACTCCGGGTTAAGTGTAAAAGACCACTCAACGTAGTTGCGGTATACAATTGACTCGCCAAAAAACTCATCGTTATGAGACTCGCCTTGCGGGAGTTCGGGTTCTGCTGCTAATGCATTTTCGGGAACCACCTTAAAGCGGTGTTGATACAAATAGTACTCGGGAGCGACAACCCAACTGACCGTCACTTTGCTGTCATTAACTTCGCTGTCGAAATCAAAAGCCTGATCTACCGATAAAAACTGATTGTCCTGCTGGAATGGATTCGACTGCACACTATGTGCTGGCGCAACGACGGCAAAAACCAGAGTTAAGGCTGCGAGACATGTGATGAATCTTTGTATCATTTAACTGAGTCCTGTATCCACGTCAGATAATCGGGTAAACCATCTTCAATATTGATGCTTATTAATTCTGGAGAATCGTAAGGGTGATTAGCACTGATGGTACTTTTTATGTCACTGAAACGTTCCGCAGTCGATTTTATCAGTAAAAGCCACTCCTGGTCTTCATGCAATTCGCCCTGCCAGGAGTAAATAGAGGTCATATTAGGCACTATGTTGACGCAGGCCACTAGCTTTTTTTCGAGCAGAGAACGCGCCAGCTGTTTAGCCGAGTCAGAACTGTCTGTGGTGCATAAAATCAATTGTGGTTGCTGAGTCATAGAACCTCCCTATAGCGCCTGTCAGTTTTGCAAATTAGCATAAAAATTTTTGAGCTTCCCCCTTGATAACAAAAATTCCTCCCCCATTTAATGTGCACACACATTTTTATCCGCCCCTTAGGGGTATTAACCACTAACAACAATAGGTTGAGGAGTTATCAACAATGAAACTTCGTCCTTTACACGATCGAGTCATTATTAAGCGCACCGAAGTCGAAGCGAAATCGGCTGGCGGCATTGTTCTGACTGGTTCTGCGGCAGAAAAATCTACTCGCGGTGAAATCGTAGCAGTAGGCAAAGGCCGCATTCTGGATAACGGTGAGGTACGTGCACTAGACGTAAAAGCTGGTGACAAAGTGCTGTTCAATGAAGGCTACGGTGTTAAAACCGAGAAAATTGACGGTGAAGAGTACTTAATCATGAGCGAAAGCGACATTCTGGCTGTTGAAGAATAAGACGTCAGAAACGCTTACTAGCACAACCGACTAAACGAATTTAAGAGGAAAGCAAAAATGGCAGCTAAAGAAGTCAAATTTGGTAACACAGCACGTCAAAAAATGCTGAAAGGCGTTAACATTCTTGCTGATTCAGTAAAAGTGACGCTGGGTCCAAAAGGTCGCAACGTTGTATTAGATAAGTCTTACGGTTCTCCTGTTATCACCAAAGACGGTGTGTCTGTTGCGAAAGAAATCGAGCTGGAAGATAAGTTCGAGAACATGGGCGCGCAGATGGTTAAAGAAGTGGCGTCTAAAGCAAATGACGAAGCGGGTGACGGTACAACAACCGCAACCGTTCTGGCTCAAGCCATTGTTAACGAAGGCTTGAAGTCAGTAGCCGCAGGCATGAACCCGATGGATCTTAAGCGCGGTATCGACAAAGCGGTTATCGCTGCAGTTGAAGAGCTGAAGAAAATTTCTCAGCCTTGTGCCGACAGCAAAGCCATTGCTCAGGTAGCGACTATTTCTGCAAACGCTGATCACACTATTGGCGAAATCATTGCTCAGGCAATGGACAAAGTAGGCCAGGAAGGTGTTATCACCGTTGAAGAAGGTCAGGCACTGACTGACGAGCTGGACGTTGTTGAAGGTATGCAGTTCGACCGTGGTTACTTGTCTCCTTACTTCATTAACAACCAGGAAAGTGGTTCGGTTGAATTAGACAACCCGTTCATTCTTCTGATTGATAAGAAAATCTCTAATATCCGCGAGTTACTGCCGGTATTAGAAGGTGTTTCTAAAGCCGGTAAACCTCTGCTGATTATTGCTGAAGACGTTGAAGGCGAAGCGCTGGCAACTCTGGTTGTGAACAATATGCGTGGCATCGTTAAAGTTGCTGCGGTTAAAGCACCAGGCTTTGGCGACCGTCGTAAAGCTATGCTGCAGGACATTGCTGTTCTGACTGGCGGTACTGTGGTTTCTGAAGAAATTGGTATGGAGCTGGAAAAAACGCAGCTGGAAGACTTAGGTACTGCGAAGCGCGTTGTGATTACTAAAGACAACACCACTGTTGTTGACGGTAATGGCGACGATACCGCTATCGACGGTCGTGTTAACCAAATCAAGCAGCAGATGGAAGACACTACGTCTGACTATGACCGTGAAAAACTGCAAGAGCGTCTGGCTAAGTTAGCTGGCGGTGTTGCGGTGATTAAAGTCGGCGCTGCTACTGAAATGGAAATGAAAGAGAAAAAAGCGCGCGTTGAAGATGCGTTGCATGCAACTCGTGCAGCTGTTGAAGAAGGCGTGGTACCTGGTGGTGGTGTTGCTTTGGTTCGCGCTGCGAGCAAACTGGCAGAACTGCGTGGTGACAACGAAGAACAGAACGTTGGTATCCGTTTAGCCCTGCGTGCGATGGAAGCGCCGTTGCGTCAAATCGCAATGAACGCTGGCGCCGAAGGTTCTGTGGTTGCTAACAACGTACGTGCTGGCGAAGGTAACTATGGTTACAATGCCGGTAACGACACTTACGGCGATATGCTGGAAATGGGTATTCTGGATCCAACCAAAGTAACCCGTTCGGCACTTCAGTTCGCGGCATCTGTTGGCGCACTGATGATCACCACCGAAGCAATGATTGCTGACATCCCACAAGATGACAACGCAGGCGGCATGCCTGGCGGCGACATGGGTGGAATGGGCGGTATGGGCGGCATGATGTAAGCCTCCCAACGCACTTTTGAAAAGGGGAGCCTTGATGGCTCCCCTTTTTTTATGGAATTTTTTTCATTATTTGTGTTCTAACCTAGAGATGACACCCTTGGCGATTGTATGGGAGGAAGATAGCATGCGTGTTCAAGGTATAGTGGGAGCGGCGTTATTAGCCTGTAGCTTTACAGCATATGCTGGTACGGCTGAAGTTTCCTGGAAAGATGTTGATAGTTACACAGATATTCGACCGGCCGATGGCTTACGTGATCGGTACCAGAAAAAGGTGATGGATAAGCTGACTGAGCATTTTCAGGAGTTGGCGGCAAAGCTTCCTGAAGATCAGAAGCTGGAAATTACCGTAACAGACGTTGATTTAACCGGCCGGGTTGAACCGACATTTGGACGCTCGAGTTCAAATTACGTGCGCATTGTTCGGGAAATTGACTTCCCTAGAATGGAATTTGATTATCGTTTAATGAGTAACTCAGGAGAAGCTGTAAAGGAAGGCCAGGCTCACGTAAAAAATATGGGGTTTAATTACGACAGCCTGGCATCACGGATGAGACGGGATGACTTATATTTTGAAAAGCAGATGCTGACTCAGTGGTTCGAAGAAACCTTTGTTAACCAGCCTGACGAATAGCTTTAAGACGAGCGAGAGTTTCAGTCATCAACTGTAATTGTTGTACCAGTAACTGCAACTGCTGCTCGTTTTCTTTGTCCTGCTGCCATTTTTCAAAGTTGGCAGCAATTTCATTAAGGTAGGGCTGAAAACGGTTGCCTGTGCTTTCAAATACCGTTTGCTCGGCGAAAACGCCCTGGAACTTGGCTTTGCCTTGTTGACGCAGATCGTCAAGGTACTGGTCTGCATCAATAACTTGACGATACAGTTGCTGAAGATGATCCTGCAGTTTGCTTTCTACACTTTCCAGGTTATCGCTCATAGTTTTTCCTCTGTTAATGTATTAGTGCCGTCCGGCATGATAGCGGTTTTACTGAGTTCACCAGCTTCCTCTCTGACCAGGCGAGGAACCAGAAACCCAGGTAATTCATGAGTCATTTTTTGCCACAAGGCTTGCGCCTTCTCGTCACTAACCGCGAAATGGCTGGCGCCTTCAACTTTGTCCAGCTGGTGCAAATAGTAGGGCATAACCCGGGCACTAAATAACTTTTCACTAAGCTCAATAAGCGCGGTTAAATTATCATTTACTCCGCTGAGCAAGACGCTCTGGTTCAGTAAATGGATACCCGCGTGGTGCCAGTCATCGAGTGCCCCGGCTAACTCAGGAGAAATCTCATTTGCATGATTCGCATGAAGCACTAAGACGCTTTGCAAACGACTGTTGCTGAGCACTTCTTTAAGCTTATGCGTCAGGCGGGAGGGTATCACGACTGGCAACCGGCTATGAATACGTAAACGGGTGAGTTGGGGCAATAATTCAAATTCGTTAATCAACCCTTTAAGCCGCTCGTCCTTTGCCATTAGAGGGTCGCCGCCGCTCAGAATCACCTCATTAATTTCCGGGTGTTGTCGGATGTACTCCAGTGTCTCCGTTAGTTGGCGTTTGCTGAAAGTTAATTCGTCGTAAGGAAAGTGACGCCGAAAGCAATAACGGCAATTGACTGCGCAACCGCCTTGCAGTATCAACAATACTCGGCTTTTATACTTGTGCAGAAGACCATTTACGGGGCCTTGCTGTTCTTGCAGAGGGTCGGTGCTGTAACCGGGCTCCGACTCAAACTCGTTGTGCAAAGGGAGCACCTGACGTAATAATGGATCGTTAGAGTCTCCGACTTGCATTTGCGCAACAAAAGGCTTTGGCACGCGCATAGCAAAGAGCTTACGGGCTTTGATATCCTCACTAAATAATGCGGGATCGAGTTTGAGTGCGCGTAGCAGTTCTTCTGGCTGGGTATAGGCTTGTTTCAGCTCAAACTGCCAGTCAGGACGATCATTTATAGAGATAGGATACGCTGGCTCAGGCACTACGCCTCCGCGACTGCTGCAAATACTCCATATTTTACCTGAAAAAAGTCGCTATTTGTTTTATTATTGCGCGCAAATGATCAGGCATTTACAAAGGAAAGTCTTGTTATGGCGAATTATAGTACGAGTGAATTTAAAGGTGGTTTAAAAATCATGCAGGACGGCGAGCCATGCTCGATCGTTGAAAATGAAATGGTTAAGCCCGGTAAAGGTCAGGCCTTTAACCGCGTTAAAATTCGCAAATTAATCAGCGGTAAAGTGGTTGAGAAAACCTTCAAGTCGGGCGAATCCGTTGAAGGCGCTGATGTTATTGAGTTGGAACTGTCTTATCTTTATAACGATGGTGAATTCTGGCACTTTATGAATAACGAAACCTTTGAACAAGTTCCTGCCGACGAGAAAGCGGTAGGCGAAGCGGAGAAATGGCTTGTCGAACAAGATGTTTGTACTTTGACTCTGTGGGAAGGGAAGCCAATTAATGTGCAGCCGCCAAACTTTGTTGAATTGGAAATTACTGAAACTGACCCCGGACTTAAAGGTGATACTGCCGGTACTGGCGGTAAACCTGCCACACTGAGCACTGGCGCGGTTGTTCGTGTTCCGTTATTCGTACAAATTGGCGAAGTGATCAAAGTTGATACTCGCTCGGGCGAATACGTTTCCCGCGTTCAAAAGTAAATAGATATGACGACCGACTGGCGGCCAGCAGCAGATTGGTCAGTGCTTGTTAAACGCGCTGATTTCATGCGACAAGTCCGCCAGTTTTTTTATGAAAGGAAGGTAACCGAAGTCGATACGCATTTGTTGTCCCAGTTTGGGGTAACCGATTGTCATCTGAATAATCTCACCACGGAATTCAAGTATCCGCTGGCTTCAGGAAATAGAACACTCTATTTGCAGACCTCTCCCGAATACGCCATGAAGCGAATTCTTGCAGCCTATGGAAAAGATATTTATCAATTGAGCCATGTGGTGCGCGATGACGAAATAGGGCGCTTCCATAATCCGGAATTTACTTTACTTGAGTGGTACCGGGTTGGGTACGACGATATTCAGCTAATTGCTGAAGTTTCAGAGCTGCTGACTGAAGTCTGTGACGCGCCGGAAACTAAAGTCATCACCTACCAGCAGTGTTTTCTTGATTACCTTGGCGAAGACCCTTTGACGACTTGCGGTGTTGAAAACATCAGACAAGAGCTTATTGAACAACCCGCTTTAACGGACTGGATGTCAAAAGAAGACGATGAAAATACCATTCTTCAAGTGGCATTTTCGGAATTAATAGAAGGCCAGTTTCCTGCGGAGATACCGATTTGCATCACCGAGTTTCCAAAGTCGCAAGCTGCTTTGGCCAAAATTGACCAGCATAATCCGCGTGTCTCCAGAAGATTTGAGTTTTATTATCAGGGAGTGGAATTGGCCAATGGTTATAATGAGCTTGCTGATCCAGCTGAGCAACGCCTGCGTTTTGACCAGGATAATCAACGACGTAAACAGCTGAATTTGCCCACACAACCCGAAGATACTCGTTTATTGGCGGCGTTAGAGTCGGGATTCCCCGCGTGTTCCGGCGTAGCACTAGGGTTCGATCGGCTGCTAATGATTGCCTGTGGGGCGAAATCAATAACCGAAGTGCTGCCTTTTTCTATTCAAACTGCTTGATCAGTATCGCCTGAGAAAACAATTTTTTCTGATCTCCCTTGGCTATTCTTTTCGTATGTTATAATATTACAGCTTAGGTTTATGCAGAAGGTCGTTTCTAGTATGTCAGCAACAGCATCCAAAAATTTGGATAAAGCAGGAATTTGGGTCACCACTTTGTGTGCGATTCATTGCTTATTGCTGCCTGTTATTCTGCCGTTGCTCGCTATGGCGGGTTTAGCCTTTATCGGCGAAGACCTATTGGAAAACACCATTTTAGGCTTCAGTGTTGTTATCGGGCTATTATCTCTTATTAGTGGTGCGCGGAAGCACGGTAAATGGCACCTGCTGTCATTGTTACTGCTAGGAGCATTTATCTATTCTCAACGCGATATTCTGGGACACTGGGGTGAACCTGTCATTATTCTATTTGGTGCCGGTCTCATTATTTATGCCCATGTCTCGAACCTTCGCTTAAGCCGCAAGCTTAATTTTTCCTCGGTGGCTGAAGAGCCCGTTCAAGGTTAACTCTTCCTTTCCAGAACAACGCCCGTTTCAATGTGGTCTGTGTAGGGAAACTGATCGAACATTGCCGCTGCAGTCACTTTATGGCTACTGGATAAATCATGAATGTTCTCTGTCAAAGTTTCCGGGTTACAGGAAATATAAATTATTCTTTGATACTGAGACACCAGCTTCAACGTGTCTTTATCTAAACCCGCTCTGGGTGGATCAACCAATACGGTTTGACAATCAAAACTGTGAATCTCAGCATCAGCCGCTCGTTTAGATTCCAGCTCTCCACTTAACGCTGCACTAAACTCCTCGGCAGACATACGAACAACGGTGACATTTTTAATATTGTTCAATTCTGCGTTCTCGCGAGCCGCCGCAACAGAACTTTTGCTAATTTCAGTAGCTAAAACGCGATTAAAGTTCTCAGCCAGCGGTAAGGTAAAATTGCCGTTGCCGCAGTAGAGCTCTAATAAGTCATGCGAATTGTTGCCCGCGTGGCGTTTAGCCCAACTGATCATTTGCTGATTAATAATGGCATTTGGCTGAGTGAAGCTGTTCTCGGTTTGTAGAGACAGATAGCTTTTTCCATCAACCTTAACTTCTTCAGTGACGCTTTCTTTATATAACACGCGTTTTTGCTTACGAGCTCTTCCTATAACTTCAACCTTAGCTATAGAGGTCAGCGCTTCGCGAAGTTGGATGGCTTCCTGTTCCCATTGGTCATCTAAAGGGCGATGATAGAGTAAAGAGATAATGGCTTCACCGGTGGTGGTAGTCAGGAAATCCACTTGAAACAGTTTGCGACGTAAAACATCATTCGGCTTTAATAAACTAATAAGCTCTTTCATTAGTTCATTAATAAGCAGGCTCCCTGGTATGAATTCATTCATGCGGATTTTTTCACGCGTCTCAGGGTTAAACATAATGTAGTATAAGTCATCGCCTTCGTGCCAAACTCGAAACTCAGCACGCATTCTGTAGTGACTGGCGGGCGATTCAAACACTTCCACTTCATTAAGGTGAAAAGGACGAAACATCTCTCTAACCCGGTCTGCCTTCTGTGCGAGTTGTTGTGGGTATTCAGATGTATCGATTCGTTTGTAAGTCATTATGAGGTTACGCCATATTTGCCAGTAATTAGTCAGGCTTCTATTTTACGCATCAATGCCTTTATGTGCCAACGCCCTTTATTTATGTTGGATTTGATCACATTTGCTGAAACTTTACGCAGTCAG
>NZ_DEXU01000024.1:192834-192980 GCF_002364295.1 Idiomarina sp. UBA3176 | reverse complement strand
CTGAAAGCATCTAAGCGGGAAGCGAGCCTCAAGATAAGCTGTCACTAGCACTTAGAGTGCTCTGAAGGGTTGTTGGAGACTACAACGTTGATAGGCGGGGTGTGGAAGCGTAGTAATGCGTTGAGCTAACCCGTACTAATTGCCCG
>NZ_DEXU01000024.1:137532-192501 GCF_002364295.1 Idiomarina sp. UBA3176 | reverse complement strand
CGAGAGTAGGTCACCGCCAGACTACAAATAAATAACCCCAGCCCAATCGGCTGGGGTTTTTTTATGCCTGCTGGGTAGCCTGACGTTCACGTCAGGTGAGCTCCCTGAGGCTTTACTCCTTTACCACCCCACCTGATGCAAGAGCATCAGGCTACTATAACGTTTGCTTATACCTAATTGCTTTCCAGACTGAACCAAACTGTCAATTTACTGCTATATTCACTGTAATAATTATAGGGAGAGCAGTATGAAACGTTTCAATGCTATTACGCTTGCTTTGGCGAGCTCATTTTTCATTACGCCAGTTGCGTCAGCGCAACAAGATTCTGCGCAAGACGTAGAAGAAGTGATTCAGGTTGTAGGTTCCCGATTATCGATGAGAACGGCAACAGACGGCGCTGCACCAGTGGACATCATTAGTGGAGAGGACTTAGCCGCGACAGGAATTACTGAAACCGCTAAAGCTCTTCAGTACGCGGTACCTAGCTTTAATTTTCCATCATCATCGGTTACAGACGGCACAGATGCAGTTCGTCCGGCTTCTTTAAGAGGCCTGTCTCCGGATCACACATTAGTACTCATTAACGGTAAAAGACGTCACAAGTCAGCCTTAGTTCATTTAAGCGGAACAACAGGAAGAGGCAGTTCAAACGTGGATTTGAATGCTATTCCTATGGCGGCAATAAAACGTATTGAAGTCTTGCGGGACGGCGCCGCGGCTTTATACGGTTCAGATGCTATCGCTGGTGTTATCAATATCGTTTTGAAAGACAATGCCAGTGGCGGCAATGCCAGTATACAAGGTGGCCAAACCTATAAAGGTGATGGCGAGCAATGGAAACTTTCTGCCAGCTCCGGGTTTGCTATTGGAAACGACGGTGCGCTAACTCTGTCTGGCGAGTTGCATCATAAAAACAGAACCAATCGTGCTGGCCCCGATCCGCGCCAACAGTATCCAGAACTACCAAATGGCGATCCCGATCCAAGAGAAGAGACCTTTGACAGACAGAGTTTTCATGTTGGTGACGCAGAATACGAAAATGCTTCGTTGTTTGCGAACATGGACATCGCTATAGGTGAAGGCAATTTTTATGCGTTCGGTGGGATCAGTGACCGCACTTCTGAATCAGGTGCGTTTTATCGTCGGGCTCTTCAAAGTAATACATTAACTGAATTGTATCCGGACGGCTTTTTACCTATTTTAGCCCCTGACGTTAATGATCACTCAATTTATGCTGGCTACGAATGGTTAGTCGGCGAATGGACGTTAGATTTTAGCGGTGGCTATGGCTTCAGTAAGTTTCAGTATAACGTTGAGAACTCATTAAATGCGTCTTTAGGTCCGGAACTTACACCAACTTCATTTGATGCAGGTACGCTGGAAAACAGTGAATCCAACGTTACCTTAGACGCCCAACGCTTTATCCCATTTGCGAATAACTCAGAAATTTCTCTGGCTATGGGTATTAGTTACCGCGAAAACTCTTATGAAGTTATTGCCGGTGAAGAAGCTTCTTACATTAATGGTGGCTACGAAGATAGACCCGGTGGCAGTCAGGGCTTCACTGGATTTTCTCCTGATTCCGAAGTAGATGAGTCGCGCGATAATGTGGGTGTTTATGTTGAAGCAGAAAATCAGCTCACAACCGACTTTATGTGGGGCGCTGCGGTTCGATATGAAGATTACTCAGACTTTGGCAATAACACCAGTTGGAAGCTTTCCGGTCGTTATGATTTAACTGACAGAGTTGCGGTACGTGGTGCCATTAATACAGGTTTCAGAGCACCTAGCGTACAACAATTGTACTTTAGCAATATCTCTACCCTGTTTGTTGATCGCGGCAACGGACTGGAACCTGAACAGTCAGGAACCTTTAATAATATTAGTCCGGTAACTCAGGCTCTGGGTATTGGTGCTCTTCAACCGGAAGAATCTGAAAGCGTTAGCCTGGGTATGGTCTGGAATGGTTATGATGGTCTGGCAATCACCATTGACGCATTCCAAATCGAAATTGAGGATCGGATAATTTTATCCGGCGATGTTGCCCCTGGTGATTCTCCAGCTGTTGAAGAAGCACTTGCCGGTACAGCGGCGGAAAACGCGCGGTTTTTCCTTAATGCTGTTGATACGACAACCAAAGGGCTAGATATTGTAGCCAGTAAAACCTTCGGTATCGGCGACTACGGCGACCTTAAAGCGCAGTTAGCTTATGGTTATAATACTACGGACATTGACTCTATTAACCTGCCGCAATTATTAGATGGGCTGGACGATGTTCTGTTTGATAGTGATGAGCAAATACGTATGACGCGCTCCACACCTGATCATTCAGGGTCAATTGGTTTAACCCATACTAAGGGCAAATGGACCAGTAATGTCCAGTTCAGTTATTTTGGTAACTATGCCATTGGTTACAGCAGTGGAACCGAGACATACGGTCCTAACTGGATAACAGACGTCACCGTTAATTATCAGTGGAACGATGCTCTGGCTGTGAGAGTGGGAGCGCAGAACCTGTTCAACGAGTATCCTGACGAGCGCTCAGAAGGAAATCAGTTTAATGGTATTTTTAAGTACCCATTAACTAATTCGCCTATCGGCTTCAATGGTGGCTATTTCTACTCGGAAGTTGAATATAAATTTTAATTGTCTCCGAGAGCTAATATTAGTAAAAACCGCCATTTATTGGCGGTTTTTTTATTTCAGGTTAAGGTTTTAAATTTTAACTAACTGAAATATATAAGATAAATAGTTGGCATGGTAGTTGTAATCAAAAGACTAAGTATAGTTAAATTGCTCACTATTGGAGTTATTGTCATGTCGAATCGCAGCTTTGGTTGGTTATTAGTTTTATCTGTTATTGGCCTGTTCTTTTTCGCTGAAGAGATATTTTCAGTTTTCGGAATGGCTCTTGGCTCGGTGATTGAGTTGTCGGTTACTTTATTGATCAGCTTATTTTTTGTCGGTCTGGTATTTTTTGTGGTGGTTACGGTATTCGGTAGCGTGCTCTTAGGCGCTGGTGCAGCATTTATTGCGCTAATACTCAGTGGAATAGGTTTCTTTTGGCCGCTGATTCTTTGTGTTCTGGTTCTTTACTTTATATTTCGCAAATCAAAGGTTTCTAGAACGGGTTAATCACGTGTAATATAAAGCCTAAGTTAAATCCAATAAGGCTTAGGCTATGTTTAAAACAATAATTGCTGTATTGAGTTTGTTACCGGTTATAGTCGCCGCCGAGACATTAAAAATTGACGATGCCTGGGCTCGTGCGACTATCCCTGGAACCGAAAATGGCGCCGCTTATGCCACACTTAAAAATCTGAAGGATGCCCCTGTCGAAATTACCCGTATCAGCTCAGACGTCACTAAAGTAGCTGAAATACATCGACACACAATGTCGGGCGACGTGATGAAAATGGAAGAAGTTAAATCACTCTCTATTGCTCCAGGTGAAACAATTAAGTTTCAGCCAGGAGGGTATCACTTTATGTTATTTGGCTTGAAATCTCCGCTTGAAGCCAAAGAAAGCTTTTCTCTGACCTTACATTTTCAGTCAGGCTCCAAACAAACCGTTCAATTTCTAGTTAAAAAATAGAGAACTCGACATCTAATAGGAAAAGTTATGTATAAAAAGACATTAGCGTTAGCCGTTGTATTAGCGGTTGCTCCTGCCAGTGCGCTGGCTGATACAGTTTTTGGTGTTTATGCCGGTGGACAATTCTGGGATGCCGACAGTGAAGGCGAGTATGCTTTTGCTTCTAACGTAATAGAACCTAATTTCGAGAATGAAAGTCAAAGCAGTTACTACATCGCATTAGAGCACCCGGTTCCATTTATCCCAAATATTAAAGTACGGGAAAATAGTTTGGAAGTTACCAGCGATTACGGAAAAAATGACTTTAGTCATAGAGATTACATTTTTTACTACGAAATTTTCGATAATGATTTAGTTTCATTTGATGTTGGCGTCAATGCTATGGATTTCGACGGCAGTTTGTGGGTGCTAGGCAGCGATACTATTGGCCGCCAGGACTTTTCCGTTGTTGTGCCTACAGCCTATGTAGCAGCGCGAGTTGGAATACCAGCTACCGACTGGACCTTCTTTGCTGATGCCAGTGCGCTTAGCGCGAAAGACAGTAAAGTTCAGGATGCGCAAATTGGCATCGAATATCGTTTAGTTGATAACTTAGCTGTCGATGTAAGCCTTAATGCAGGTTACCGCCATTCGGTGATAGAGCTTGATGATGTCGATGATATTTATTCAGATGTGACCTTTAAAGGCCCGTTTGTTGGAGTCGAAGTTCACTTCTAATCGATTAATTAGACCATTCAAAGCTTGCAGGTCGTTCAGCATATAAGCTAAATTGTTATATGTTTGTAACTTCTTATAAATGGATGGCCTCAACGCATGGTCAGTAGTCAAGATGAACCACTGTTTCTTCACGACGACGATGAAGTAACTCCGGCAGAGTACAGTAAAGGTTTCTGGAAAATTCTGATTGTCGATGATGATCAGGAAATTCATGCGGTCACTAAAATGGCACTTGCTGATGTTATTATTAGTGGTCGCCAGTTGGAGTTCTTCCATGCTTATAGTGGCAGTGAAGCGCTTGATCGCCTGACTGAACATGACGACATCGCCATGGTATTGCTTGATGTTGTGATGGAAACCGATGACGCCGGTTTAAAAGTGGCTCAGGCTATTAGGGAGCAGTTAGGCAATGATGAGATCCGGATTGTGCTGCGAACAGGGCAACCGGGTTATGCTCCTGAAGAAAGCGTTGTAAAAAACTATGATATTAACGACTACAAAACAAAAACAGAACTCACAAGAAGCCGTCTTTTAACCACTGTATTTTCTGCTGTCCGCTCGTATCAGCAACTTTGCACCATTAATGAAAATCGTCGGGGATTGCGTAAAATCATTCACTCGGCTTCCAACTTAATGGAAAAACACTCCATTGTTAACTTTTCTGAAGGGGTGGTTACGCAAATTGCTTCCTTGCTTGGCTTAAACGCCGAAGGGATTGTCGGTGCCAGAGCGCCTCATAAAGATAATGATATTCTGGTACTCGGAGCTGCCGGACATTTCGCGAATAGTATTAATAAAAGCCTATCCACTCTTAACTCTGACGAAATAGAGAAAAATGTCAGAAAATGCCTGAATGAACAACGTCATATTCATACCGACACCGCTACGGTCTTCTTTATTGATGGCCAGGCGCATCAGGCGGCGGCCTACATAGAAACAAAAAACGCTGTCGCTGAGTATGACCAGGAGTTGCTGGAAGTCTTTTTAGCCAATATTGCGGTCGGCTTCGAGAATGCGAATTTATTCGAAGAACTGCGGACTGCAGCGTATCTTGATCCTTTAACTGGCATCCCGAATCGGGCAGAGTTTACACGGTGTCTTCAAGTTCTGTCTGAAAAACCGGACAAAGACAAAATGATCGCTGTCATCGACATAGACCACTTCTCTGATGTTAACGATGGATTGGGTCAGGATGTCGGAAATTTATTGTTGCGTGCTGTGGCGCTTCGTCTGACAGACCAACTTGGAGATAAAGTCTTTGTTTCGCGGATTTCTGCCGACGTATTCGGCGTTTACGGTCCTGCGAATATTGTCACGCCTAATGCTTTCAGTGAGCTTTTTGCCTTACCTTTTAGAGCCGGCGAGCACTACATACCATTGCGGGTAACTTGTGGCTTTGCCTCAGCCACAAACCCTGAGAGTGTTAATGGCAAAGGGTTGCTGAAGCAAGTTTATATCGCTCTAAAAAATGCTAAAAATAACTCCTTTGACCGTTATAACTATTATGAGCCGTCGATGGAACAAGACACTCAACGACGGCTTCATTTGGTTCGTAGGTTGCGCGCCGATTTTGCCAATAGAAAACTGCAGGTTTGGTATCAGCCGCAAGTTGAGCTGAAAACAAAAAAAGTTGTAGGTGTAGAAGCACTTCTGCGCTGGCCTCAAAGCGACGGTTCTTTTATTTCTCCTGCAGAGTTCATTCCTTTGGCTGAATACTCCGGGCTGATTGTAGAAATAGGCTCCTGGGTTATTGAAGAAGCCTGTCGTCAAATTAATGCCTTTGATGAAATTGGTCTTCCCCAGCTTCGGGTGGCGGTAAATGTTTCAGTACCACAATTTCGAAAGCGTGACTTTCCTGAGCTGGTAGAAAAGCAAATAGAACAATGGGGAATCGATCCGACGCGAATTGAGCTGGAAATTACAGAAAGTATTGTGATGGAAGACCCTGATCTGGTTGCTGACATTTTAAGGCGTTTGAAGCAGCAAGGAATTCAGGTGGCAATTGATGATTTTGGTGTCGGCTTTTCATCACTCAGTTACTTACAAAAGCTGCCCTTAGATCGAATTAAAATAGACAAAACCTTCGTGAATAATTCAGATGAGAAGAGCGGCAAGATCATCATAGAGACTATTGTCGACATGGCTCGTCGTTTAGGTTTAAAAGTGCTGGCTGAAGGTATCGAGGAGCAGTCGCAACTGGACTACTTTTTAGGGTTGGACTGCACTGAGGGGCAAGGTTTTTTCTTTGCTAACCCAATGCCCGCTGACCAGTTAATTTGCTTGTTACAAAAGCAAATGAGTTATTCTTAGTTATAGACTTCTACGCTATCGGCTTTCATCTGATAGCCTACAACCGCAAGGTCACCTTCTTTGCGTTCTACCTTAATGGTGCCTTCTATCCAAACAGCATCATAAGTGTTTTCGTAGGGAACACCTTCCGGGTATTCAACGTGAATAATTTGGTTTGGCGGTGGTGGCGGAACGTGGATGCACGCACCAAAATAAGGAACCAGTAAAAATTCAGTGACGTTATCAGCGTTCCCTTCCAGTTGCACAACGTAGCCAGGAATCCGCACTTTTTTGCCGTCCAGAGATTCAACTACAGGCGCGTCCAGGCTAACCTGCTTGTCTTCGTCCGGATTGGCATCATAATATGACTGAGGCTTGACCGGAGGCGGAGTAAATCCTTCAGGGATGAGATCCTTCCAGCCAATTTTTTCAGCAGCCGCGAATGCGGGAAGGGTTAGCATTAAGAGTGCAACCGCAAATAACTTCTTCATATTTTCACCGTAAGTCCGTCTGCAAGAGATTGGCGATACGCACGCCATGCGGGAATTAAACTTAACATAAAGCCTGCACCAATCACGAGTACTATGCGCCACCACTCACTAATGCTGGGCCATGAGCTGGTGAAGATTAACCCTGTCTGCGACTGGATAACGCCGGCCAACGACCATTGCAGGCCATATAGCAAGAGTAAGCCAGAGAAAGCGCCGACCACGGTAAGTAGCAGGGCTTCACTGAGTAATAAGCCGAATATTGTTCCCGGACCTGCGCCCACGGCTCTTAAGACCGCCATTTCGCGACGGCGTTCCCTTAAACTGGCAAGCATAATTGTCAGCATACCCAGCAGACCAATCAGCACCACCATAGCCGAGATGGCGGTTAACGCCTGCTCGAAAACTCTTAAGGTTTTCCATAGCTCCTGCAGCGTCATTCCCGGTAGCAGAGCGGTTAAAGGCTCTTTGTCATAGGTGTTGATTTGACGTTGTAGGCGCAAAGCCAGAGGCTTGGCCTTTAAGCCAAGTAATGCGGCACTGATGCTTTCAGCCGGGGCTTCGCCATGATGCTCGTGCTCGTCGGCATGAGCATCGTTATGTTCGTGTTCATGGTTGTGGTTATGTTCTTCGTCGTGCCCGGCCCCACCGCTGTGAATCATCTCGAGGCTGTGCAAGGTTACCAGCACCGCTTGATCAACCGGCGTTCCTGTCCGTTGCAGGACACCAGTAACAGTCAATGGATGCTCATCGTGTTCGCTAAAGCTAATGCCGCCACTGCCGTGGGCAATAATGATATCGTCACCAATGGCTTTTGACAGCTTCTCTGCCGCATCAGCTCCTAATACAACGTCTTCATTTGAGGCAAAAGGCTGGCCTTGTGAAAACTCTAAAGGTTGCTTATCAGCATATTTAAAATGCTCGAAATACGCATTGGTTGTCGCTACAACTGGCAACCCCTGGACACTGTCACCCAGCGAAATTGGCACGGCCCAACTGATTTCAGGGCGGCTGCTAATTTCGGCAAAGCTTTCCCAGCTCATATTGTTGGTCATGCTGCCAATATGAAAGACCGAAGACAGCAACAACTGTGTCTGTCCGGTTCTGGCGCCAATAATTAAGTCAGTACCAGAAACTGTATTGGCAAAATGACTTTGTACCTGGTCACGTACACGCTCCACTGCCAGTAATAAGGTGACGCTGACAGCAATCGCTATAACAGTTAAAAGCACACTCGCGCGTCGGTTCAATAGGCTTTTTATAGCAAGGCGGATCATGATTTAGCCCCCGCCCGATTAAGTTCGTTAAGCTCGACGTGTTTATCAAAATAAGAAGACAAAGCGGCGTCATGAGTCACAAAAATAACCGTGGTGTTATTTTGGCTACTCAGCTCGAGTAATAATTGAATAAAGGTATCCCGGTGCTCAGCATCCAGCGCCGAGGTTGGTTCATCCGCTATCAGCAGTTTAGGTGCTCCCAGTAAGGCTCTGGCAGCTGCTACTCGTTGTTGCTGACCAACGCTGAGGGTATGAGCCTGTTGCTGAATTTGTTCTGAGGATAAACCTAAGCGTTTGAGCATTTCCAGCGCAGTCGCTTCTGCCGATGTTCCCTTCTCTGCCAAACGTTGTCGGCGTTTTTTCGAGAACTGACAGGCGAGTAAGGCGTTGTCTAAGGCGGATAAATAGGGCAGTAAATTAAATTGTTGAAATATATAGCCAATATTGTCGGCACGATAACGGTCTCGTTGTCTGCCGGACAGACTGGAGAATGCAGTATCAAACAGGTCTAACCGGCCCTGTTCCGGTGTATTAATGCCGGCCAACAGAGATAGTAATGTTGATTTACCACTACCGCTGGGGCCGCGCAGCAGCACCGTTTCCCCCTGTTTTACCTGCCAGGCAGGAATATCCAGGGTTGGTTTTTGTCCCGCCCAGGAAAAACTCAGTTTTTCTAGATTGACGGCATTCATTACGTCGGTGCTGCTTACCACTTTATATTAAGACTTTTTCGCACGTTCAAAAGAAGACACAATTTCTTCTTTTGCTGCAGCGGCATCACCCCAACCGTCAACTTTAACCCACTTACCTTTTTCCAGCTCTTTGTAACGCTCGAAGAAGTGAGTGATTTGTGCTTTTAACAACTCAGGCAGGTCATCAACGTCATTGATGTGATCGTACTCTTTAGTCAGCTTACTGACCGGAACCGCGATAACTTTCGCATCTTCACCTGACTCGTCAGTCATTTTTAACACGCCAACCGGGCGGCATTTAATAACAGAACCAGCTTGCAGCGGGTACGGAGTCGGGACAAGTACGTCTACCGGGTCACCATCTAAAGACAGCGTCTGGTTAACAAAACCGTAGTTCGCCGGATAAAACATAGCGGTTGCCATAAAACGGTCAACCCACAATGTACCGGTGTCTTTATCAACTTCGTATTTAATCGGATCGGCATTTGCCGGAATCTCGATGATGACGTTAACTTCTTCTGGCATGTTTGCGCCAGCCGTTACGTTTCCTAAGCTCATAGTACTTCCTGCTGTAGTAATAAAATAATAAAAGGTACTGCGCGATTATAGCGGCTCGGGCCACTCACGCAATAGCCGCGCAATATCGACATCAGTCTAATAGGGTTTTGGATGTTGCTTATGGTAATCCATGCACACATCTACCTCATTGGCAGACCCCATAACCACCGAGACGCGTTGGTGAATATGTTCTGGCACAATTTCCATTAAACGGCTGTAACCGTCGGTGGCTTTCCCGCCGGCTTTTTCCACCAGCATTGCCATAGGTGCGGCTTCGTATAAAAGGCGCAGCTTAAAGGGTTTTTCCGGCTTACGGGCATCCCAGGGGTAAGTGAATAAACCACCACGCGAAATAACCCGGTGTACATCAGAGACCATCGCGGCATTCCAGCGCATATTAAAGTTCTTGCCGCGCGGACCTTCTTCGCCTTCCAGCAAGTCGCTAATGTAAGCGCGGATTGGGTCAGCCCAGTGACGACGGTTCGACATATTAATGGCAAACTCTTTGGTATCTTTCGGGATTTCCGCTTTCTCGTGGGTCAATAAGAATTCACCAACGGTCTGATCCAGAGTGTAAATTCGCACCGCTTTACCGGTCGTCATAACCAGCATAGTTGCAGGACCATACAAGACATAACCGGCAGCAACCTGAGCTTTACCTGGTTGTAGGAACATGTTCTCGCTGGTTTCTTCGCCTTCAGGCTTACGCAGAATAGAGAAAATAGTACCCACACCACC
Organism: Idiomarina sp. UBA3176; assembly: GCF_002364295.1. NCBI lineage: Bacteria > Pseudomonadati > Pseudomonadota > Gammaproteobacteria > Alteromonadales > Idiomarinaceae > Idiomarina > Idiomarina sp. UBA3176. The sequence continues at coordinate 182,146 of NZ_DEXU01000024.1, read as the reverse complement.
GTTTATGTCGATGTTAGAGCTGCCGTCCAGTGGGTCAAATGCCACCAGGTAATGGCCTGAGTTTGGGCTCTCAACAATGGAATCTTCTTCTTCAGAAGCAACAGCATGGACGTTAGGTGACTCAAGCAACAGAGTTTTTAACAGCTGATTGGCGACAACATCGAGCTTCTTTTGCGTTTCGCCCTGAATGTTTTCGTCCAGAGTTGAGCCTAATACACCGGCTAATGCGCCCTGATGCAGACGGAAAGAAATTTCCTTGGCTGCAATTTGAATGGTGTTAATAACAGAGATAAGCGATTCACTGGTTTGATCCGCTCTCAGTGTTGGTAATAAACGTTTCATGAAAGTTCCTGCAGCTCTGGTTATTGGGTGCTAACAAATGTTTGTTCAGAGAGCGCAAATGATACCTTATTTTTTGGTAAAAATCCTGCTTGTCAGTGAGTACGGTGGTACACTTTCGGTATTTTTAAAGCGAACGGATTTAGAGAGCACATGCACATTCATATTGTTGGGATTTGCGGAACTTTTATGGGAGGCGTGGCCGCCATTGCGCAGCAACTTGGTCATCGGGTAACCGGGTCTGATGCTAAGGTCTATCCGCCCATGAGCACGCAACTGGAAAATCTCGGTATTGAATTGATGCAGGGCTACTCGCATAACAATTTAAAGCCACGCCCCGACATAGTGATTATCGGTAACGCGTTAAGCCGTGGTAACGACGAAGTTGAAGCGGTTTTACGCGAGCGCATTCCGTATGTGTCCGGCGCGCAATGGCTGCACGACAACGTATTAACCCAGCGCTGGGTATTGGCGGTTGCCGGAACTCACGGCAAAACCACCACCGCGAGTATGCTGGCCTGGATCTTAGAAGACAACGGATTCGACCCCGGTTTTATGATTGGAGGTGTACCGGGGAACTTTCCGGTCAGTGCACGTTTAACCGACTCCAACTTTTTTGTGATTGAAGCCGATGAGTACGATACGGCGTTTTTTGATAAACGATCCAAGTTTGTTCATTATGCACCAGATACGTTAATTCTGAATAATCTGGAATTTGATCATGCAGACATCTTCCCTGATTTAGCCGCTATTCAACGGCAGTTTGCGCATTTGCTGCGGGTTGTTCCCGACACCGGTCAGGTGATTCTACCCGCGGGCGATAAAGCACTGGATGAAGTTCTGGGGCAAGGCTGCTGGAGTCCGGTGGTACGTATGGGTGAGCAGGGCGACTGGCAGACAAAATTGCTTAAAACTGACGGTACGGAGTTCGAAGTGCATTATCAGAGCAAGTGTATTGCGCAGGTTAGCTGGAACGTATTGGGTACTCATAACGTTAATAATGCCATGATGGCCATTATCGCCGCCGCCCATGTTGGCATAAAAGCTGAGCAGAGCGCGCAGGCGTTAAACCGTTTTAGAAGTCCCAAACGACGTATGGAGTTACTGGGCGAGCACCGCGGGGTAAAAGTCTTTGATGATTTTGCTCACCATCCCAGCGCAATTAAGACAACCGTATCAGGTTTGCGGCAGCATCAGCCCGACAGTCGCATTATTGCGGTACTTGAACCGCGATCAAATACCATGAAAATGGGCGTCCACAGCGATACCTTGGTTCAGTCATTAGAAGACGCAGACAATGTATTCGTATTGCAGCCCGAAGGGCTAAAATGGCAATTGGCCGAAAAAATGCCCAAGGCGCATGTGTTTGAGTCGACCGACGACTTGCTGGCAGGGTTGCTAGCCGAAGTCAGAGCCGGAGACGCCGTACTTATTATGAGTAATGGCAGCTTTGATGGTTTGCACCAGCGCTTTCTTAAAGCCTTGCAATAACTGGATGACACAGGAACCGTTCAATGAAAACCGACAATAGAATTACTGTTGCGATAACCGGTGCCTCGGGTGCCCCTTACGCGCTGCGTTTGTTACAATGTTTGCTTGATCAGGATCAACAGGTGCTGTTGCTAATTTCCAGTGCTGCCCGGGTCGTATTGGCAACGGAGCAGGGCATGCAAATTCCGGCAGCTCCTGACAAAGCAGCAGCAATGCTGTGTGAACACTTTTCGGTTGGTGCTGAGCAACTCAAAGTTTACGGCAAAGAAGAATGGTTTTCGCCGGTGGCTTCAGGTTCGGCGGCGCCCGCGAAAATGGTGGTGTGCCCTTGTTCAACCAGTACCTTGTCGTCAATTGCGCATGGCAGTAGTAATACGTTGATCGAGCGCGCCGCCGATGTCGTATTGAAGGAGCGCGGACAATTAATTTTAGTTCCGAGGGAGTCTCCGCTTTCGACAATCCACTTACAAAACATGCTGCAACTCAGTCAGCAGGGCGTAACGATAATGCCGGCAGCGCCGGGCTTCTATCATCAACCAGAAAGTATTGATGATTTAATCGATTTTATGGTGGCCAGAATGCTGGATCATCTTGGCCTTGAGCAGCGTTTAGTCAGCCGCTGGGGCTATGGAAAGGAGTCATAAAGAGGTCTATGAAAGCTTTAGAAATTACAGGCTTACGCAAAACATACCGTGGTGGTTTTGAAGCCTTAAAAGGTATTGATTTAGAGGTTGACGAAGGTGATTTCTATGCACTGCTTGGCCCTAATGGAGCCGGGAAGTCGACCACTATCGGAATTATTTCATCGCTGGTAAATAAAACCTCAGGTCAGGTGAAGGTATTTGGTTACGACTTAGACACGCAGCTCACCGATTTAAAACGCCAGATTGGTTTGGTGCCGCAGGAATTTAACTTCAATCAGTTTGAAACGGTTCAGCAAATTGTCGTGAATCAGGCGGGTTACTATGGTGTTCCTCGCTCGCTGGCTAAGGAACGTTCTGAAAAATACCTGAAACAGTTGGGGTTATGGGATAAGCGCAATGAACCGGCACGCTCTTTGTCTGGAGGCATGAAACGCCGGTTGATGATAGCCCGCGCATTACTGCACGAACCTAAATTACTGATTCTGGATGAGCCAACGGCAGGCGTTGATATCGAACTGCGCCGCTCCATGTGGGACTACCTGACTAAGATTAATCAGCAGGGCATTACCATTATTCTGACTACCCACTATCTGGAAGAAGCCGAAATGCTGTGCCGTAATATCGGTATTATTGATAGTGGCCGAATTATAGAAAACACGTCAATGAAGCGCTTGCTGGCGCAGCTAAGCCGCGAAACCTTTGTCTTAGATTTAGAACCGGGCCATAACGGTGCAGACATAGAGAACTTTAATCACCGTTGGACAGATGAGCAGACACTGGAAGTGGAAGTTGATAAAAATGCCGGGCTGAATGCCGTGTTCGAGCAGCTTTCTGCCCAAAAGGTAAAAGTGCTGTCAATGCGTAATAAAGCCAACCGTTTAGAGGAATTGTTTGTGTCTATGGTCGAACAGGGGCGTCAGCAGGAGGAAGCTAAATGAGCCATTCCGCAGCGAATTTTATTGCGTTAAAAACCATCTGGATAAAAGAGTGCACTCGCTTTCTTCGTATTTGGATACAAACTCTGGTGCCGCCGGCTATTACCATGACGCTCTACTTTGTCATTTTCGGTAGCATTGTGGGTGAACGAATTGGTGAAATGAGTGGCGTTGGCTACATGGAGTTCATTGTTCCCGGTCTTATTATGATGTCGGTTATTACCAACTCCTATTCCAATGTGGCGTCGTCTTTCTTTAGCGCTAAGTTTCAGCGCAATATTGAAGAGATGCTGGTGTCCCCTGTCCCTACAGCGGTCATTATTGCCGGTTATGTCGGTGGCGGTATGGCCCGAGCCCTGATTGTCGCGGTTATTGTCACCTGCGTGTCATTCTTCTTTGTAGAAGACATCCAGATTGCGCATATTGGTTATGTCATATTAACGATAATTTTAACCTCTACCTTATTCTGTTTGGGCGGGTTAATTAACGCCGTTTACGGCAAAACCTTTGACGATATTTCTATCGTACCGACATTTGTACTGACACCGCTAACCTATCTAGGCGGTGTGTTTTACTCGGTTAGCCTGTTGCCGGAATTCTGGCAGAAAGTATCTATGGCAAACCCGGTATTGTACATGGTTAATGGCTTTCGTTATGGTTTCTTAGGCCAGTCAGACGTGAGTATAGGTCTTGCCATAGCGGTTCTGGTGGGCTTCAATGTGCTGTTCTTTGCGGCGGCTTATTATATTCTCGATAAAGGCATAGGAATCCGTTCCTGATGCAGCAGGCAAGACCGGTTACAACCAACCAGAATGGACCGCATGAAGACACTGAAGCAGCAGTCCGTCGCCATTTAGAAAGTGAGTTTCTGAAACCTATTCAGGAGCACAACCAGCAGGCGTTTGACGAAATCAACGCGCAAGTTGAAAGCTGGGGTGGGCCGATTATTCTGGATTCCTGCTGCGGCGTGGGCGAAAGTACTGCAAAACTGGCAGAAATTCATTCCGATGCTATGGTTATCGGCGTTGATAAGTCGGCGCATCGGGTGGACCGTCACAGCCATTATCAGACCAGCGAGAATGGTCAGCGGTACTGGGTGGTAAGAGCCGACCTGAATGATTTCTGGCGGTTGGCGAACAGAGCCGGATGGCGGCCCCGGCAGCACTGCATTTTTTACCCAAACCCCTGGCCTAAATCGGCTCATTTAGCCCGCCGCTGGCATGGTAGTCCGGTATGGAAAGATGTGGTTGCGCTTGGCGGTGAATTGCATATGCGTTCTAATTGGAGCCTATACTTGTTAGAAGTGGCGCAGGCACTTAAGGTGAGCGGATATTATGCCGATATCTCACTGTTGTCCGATGACGCTGAGCCAATAACGCCTTTTGAACGCAAATATAAGAACAGCGGTCAGGCTTTATGGCAACTGCACGCGAATTTATCTAAGGAGTCTTGATTGAGCCCTAAAACAGACATAGCGGAAGTAAATCAGGAATCGCTGTATCGCATATTTACGATACCCGAGGCTCCTGATTCAACGCTGGGTAAAATCGAAAAGCATCTCTCAGAAAACCTGATGGGTTTTCTGGGGGAACATATTGTTGCCCGCGAAAAGCCGCTGCAGGAAATTGAGCGTGACTTCGATAAGTCGCAGATACCGGAAGAACCCGCTTTTGTTTCCGACCATACTGAATTTCTGTTGGATAAGCTGGTCGCTCATTCGGTGCATACGGCGTCGCCGCGTTTTATCGGCCACATGACATCAGCCTTGCCGTATTTCCTGCTGCCTTTAGCTAAGCTTATGGTGGGGCTGAATCAGAATCTGGTTAAAATTGAGACCTCTAAAGCCTTTACGCCGCTGGAGCGTAACGTTATTGGCATGATGCATCATCTGGTGTATCAGCAGGACGCGCCGTTTTATAATCGCTGGATGCATAGCGCTCAGCACTCGCTGGGAGCTTTTTGCTCGGGCGGAACCATAGCCAACATGACGGCTCTGTGGGTAGCGCGCAACCGGTTGTTACAGGCAGATGGTGATTTCGCGGGCATTTCAGCCGATGGACTGGCCGCAGGTCTTCAGCATTATGGCTACTCAAAGTTAACTGTAGTGGTGTCCGAGCGTGGGCACTATTCATTAAGTAAAGCTGCGGATGTACTTGGTATTGGTCGCCGAAATTTAGTGTCGGTGGCAACAGACAGTGATAACCGTATTCGTATTGATGAATTACGAAAAACCTGCGAAAAAATTGCAAAAGAAGGTGGTAAGGTGCTTGCGCTGGTTGGTGTCGCTGGTACAACAGAAACCGGCCACATTGATCCGCTCGACGAAATGGCGACTGTTGCAGAAGAAGTGGATGCTCACTTTCATGTAGACGCCGCGTGGGGTGGTGCGACGTTATTGTCTGAACAGCATCGTCCGTTACTGGCCGGTATCGAGAGAGCCGACAGTGTGACTATTGATGCGCATAAGCAAATGTACGTCCCTATGGGCGCTGGGCTGGTGTTATTTAAGAACCCATCATTGGTTAAGTCCATAGAATACCATGCCGAGTATATTATTCGTCAGGGCTCAAAAGATTTAGGTTCGCATACCATGGAAGGTTCACGCGCGGGCATGGCTATGATGGTGTTTTCGGCCATGCATGTTATCGGTCGCCGTGGTTACGAACTGCTGATTAATAACAGTATTGATAAAGCACGTTATTTCTCTAAGCTGATTTCTGAGCAGGATGACTTTGAAGTCATTACTGAGCCTGAACTTTGTATTCTGACCTATCGTTTTGTACCAATCAAAGTAAAAACGGTGTTGGATAAAGCGACGCCAGAGCAGCTGGCGCGCTTGACGCCGCACTTAAACGCACTGACGCGATATATTCAGAAGCGTCAGCGGGAGACGGGACAGTCATTTGTATCCCGGACTAAGTTAACACCGGCTCAATATCATCATGAACCAACGGTGGTTTTCCGCGTGGTGCTGGCAAACCCATTAACAACCGATGAGATGCTGCAGGAAGTTTTATGCGAACAGCGTAAAATTGCGGCAAAAGCCACCAGTTTGCGTGGCGCTCTGCATACTGAAATGCGCGAACTGGGTATGCTTATTTAGCCGCTGCGTTGGTAACTCGTAAGTTATCAATTAAGCGTGTTTTGCCCATAAAAGCGGCTGCCAGAATGACCCATTCGTGGTCTTCAGGCGTCGCTTCCTGCAAATCTGCTGCGTTACGAATACTGAAATAATCCGGCACAAACCCCGCCTGGGTCAGCTTTTCTTTTGCTGCAGCTTCCAGCTCACCAAAGTCAGTGTTTACACTCAGTTTAGCTTTGGTTTCTTCCAGAGTTTTATAAAGCTCCGCCGCTTGATGCTTTTGCTCTGTGGATAAGTAACCGTTACGCGAGCTCATGGCAAGACCACTGGTTTCACGCTGTGTGGCTGTTCCCAGAACCTCTACTGGCAGGCTTAGGTCTTGTACCATTAAGCGAATAACCTGAAGCTGTTGATAATCTTTTTCGCCAAATACAGCCAGCTGTGGCTGCACCATATTAAATAGTTTACAAACAATAGTTGCGACGCCGGTGAAATGCCCCGGGCGACTGGCTCCGCAAAGAATGTCACTGATGCCGGGCACTTCAATACGAGTTTGTTTGTCGAGACCGCGGGGGTAAACATCACTTACCTGAGGGGTAAATACCGCTGAAACACCTAAAGCGTCTAGCGCCTGACAGTCGGCTTCCAGCGTGCGTGGGTAACTGTCGAGATCCTCGTTTGCACCGAACTGCATAGGGTTGACAAAAATACTGACAACCACGTTGTCGCATCGTTCTAACGCTGTTTTAACCAACTGCAGGTGACCATCGTGCAGGTTGCCCATAGTCGGTACTAAAGCTACTTCAGACTGCTGTTGACGCCATCTTCGAAGTTCAGCAAGTGATTTTAAAATTCTCATTTGTAGCTATGCTCTGCTGTCGGGAACTCGCCTGAGCGCACCTGTTCCGAATATAAACGGAATGCATCGGCAAGAGAGCCGCCCTGAGCCAAAAAGTCTTTGGCAAATTTAGGCAGATAGTCACTGTTCATGCCGAGCATATCGTGCATAACTAAAATTTGTCCGTCGGTGTCTGCGCCTGCACCAATACCAATAGTAGGGATAGATAGCTGCTCGGTAATACGTTTACCCAGAGAAGCGGGTACGCATTCCAGAACAAGCAATTGAGCGCCGGCCTCTTCGAGGGCCAAAGCCTGGTTCAGTGTGTCCTCGGCTTGTTGTTGCTCTTTGCCTTGTACTTTATAACCACCTAGAACATTAACCGATTGCGGCAGTAAACCAAGGTGAGCGCACACCGGAATGCCCCGGGTCTTTAAGCCTTCAATGGTTTCAACCAGCCAGTGACCACCTTCCAGTTTTACCATGTTGGCGCCGGCTTGCATTAAAGCTGCCGCCACATCATAGGCTTGCTCGGGCGTGCTGTAAGTCATAAATGGCATGTCTGCTATAACAAAGGCATTGCTCGCACCACGACGCACACACTGAGTGTGGTAAATCATATCATCGACGGTTACCGGCACAGTTGAGTCGCGACCCTGCACAACATTACCCAGTGAATCGCCCACCAAAATAAAGTCGACGCCTTGCTCGGTCATGAGTTTAGCAAAACTTGAATCATAGGCGGTGAGGGAGCTGATTTTGGTCCCTTCCCGTTTCATTTGTTGTAACGTTGCAATGCTGGTTTTGGTTGTTGCCATGACGCACCTTCAGCAGTTTTAGATGGTTATATCAGACCGACAGATTAGCACGTCCAGACCCTCTTCGGTAAGAGTCTCTGTTTGTTGTTTTACGGTATTGCCATTAGGCAAAAGTTTGTCGGCGGCTATTTCGGCCAGAGGATAAAGTACAAAGCTGCGTTCGTATAAGCCCGGGTGAGGAACCCTGAGAGAGTCCGATTGATGTTGCTGCTCATCAAACAGCAGCAGGTCCAGGTCCAGCGTGCGCTCGCCCCAATGCCTGACTCGTTTACGACCAAAAGCATCTTCTATATCGTGTAAGGCTTGCAAAAGCTCGGCCGCCGGTAAGCTAGTGCTTACGGAACAAACTGCATTAACGTAATCGGGCTGGTCTTGCGGGCCCATAGGTTTGCTACCGTAAAGAGAGGAATAAGCTAATAGTTGCCAGCGAGAATCATTATTCAGCGCCTTTAAAGCCGACAGAATATTGTCCATCGGCTTACCCAGGTTACTACCCAGCGCAATAAAGGCTTTATGTTGCGTCATTACCTTTATTTTCCTGAGGCTTACGGCGTGGACCACGACGACGGCGCGGTTTGCGTCGGCCTGATCCCGCTTCCGGCTTTGAGGACTTTAATTGCGCCGGGTTGTCCTGCGCTTTACTCCAGTGCTCTGCCAGCCCGGCTAATTTTTTATCGCTATTTTCCGCATAAGAGCGTAACAATAAAAAGTCGTAGGCCGCACGGAACCGTTTATGCTCAAGCACTTTTTGAGCGCGTACGCCTTTAGTGATATTCAAACGACGCTGTAACTGCCAGATATCTCTGGCTGGCAGACTGAACCGTTTGGGTAATGAAACGCGTTGCGACTGTCTGTGAATAACATCAGCGGCGGCAACGTTTAATGCGTCCATAGGTGGCAGGCCACCTTCGTTCTCAAGTTGTTCGCGCCGAGCCTGTAATGGCCACCACAACAACACGGCAATTAAATAGGCCGGAGTAACACGCTGCTCTTCTGCAATGCGTCTGTCGGTGTCTTTAAAGGCTTTCAGCATCATTTGGTAGGCCGGGCTTTGTTCGTCAGCGACGTAATCTTTCAGCATTGGGAATAACTGCTGAAACAGTCCGAAATCTTTCATCATCAGGAAGTTAGCTTCTGCTTTACCCGACATAAACATTTTCAGGAATTCGTCAAACAAACGCGCCGGTGGAATGTTTATCAGTAACGGCGCAAGTTCTTTTAACGGGCCGCTGACCGAGTTATCCATTTGCATATTCAGTTTTGTGGCAAAGCGAACGGCGCGAAGCATGCGTACCGGATCTTCACGGTAGCGCACTTCCGGGTCACCAATCATCCGCAAAATGCCAGCGTTAATGTCATCAACGCCGTTGGCAAAATCGTAAATGGCGAAGTCAGCGATATTGTAATACAGCGCATTGGCGGTAAAGTCGCGACGCTCGGCGTCTTCTTCTATGCTGCCATAGACATTATCGCGAACCAGCTGACCGTGCTCGTCCTGGTCTGCCGTGCGGTTTTTCTTATTTTCTTCCTGCGGGCTGGCACCGTGGTGGCCGCGGAAAGTCGCAACTTCAATAACTTCTTTTCCAAACACCACATGGGCCAGGCGGAAGCGACGACCAATTAGGCGACAGTTACGAAATAGGGACTTAATTTGCTCTGGTGTGGCATTAGTGGTGACATCAAAATCTTTTGGTTCAAGCCCCAGAAGAATATCGCGGATGCAGCCGCCAACCAGATAGGCTTCAAAACCACTGTTGTGCAGGCGGTAAAGAACCTTTATTGCATTTTTACTGATATCGTTGCGGGATACTGGATGTTTGTCCCGTGAGATAACTTGTAATTTGGGTAACCGGCTGGATTCAGGCTCTGCCGCTTTACTGGAAAAGGCGCGCTTTGCCAGTGCTTTTATTCGCTTAATAATGGTGGTTCTCCCTTACCATTGTTTTTATTTAGAATCAGTTGTTGTCTGCATATTGTACCGTTAACGACCTGCTATATGCCACTTTTTGCACCAACTTTGCAACGCCTGTTGCAATATTTCACTGACAGGGCTGTGTCGCAGCTCTGATTCTGGTTTAATACCCAGATAATCCAGCGCTGTGAAAAGGTTATTTCTTGCCTGGCTGGACTCAATTGACGGTGCATGGTTTTGCTTACTCAATTTGAGTCCATCGTCATTCATTATCAGAGGTAAGTGCATCATTCTCGGCTGCTTTCCGGTGAAATACTGCCATAAAGTCAGCTGCCAGAAGCTTGGAGTTATCAAGTCGCTGCCACGCACAATATCGGTAATACCCTGTTCAATATCATCAACGACCACAGCCAGCTGGTAAGCATACAATCCGTCGCGACGTTTAAGTACGAAGTCTTCACTGACTGAGGCTGAGTGATCTTCTAATAAGCCGTGTGCGCGGTCATTAAATGTATCAACCGGGTTATTATTAATGAAGCGCAGGGCGTAAGGGGTTGAACGAGGCTGGCGGTTACGACAGTAGCCATCGTAGTGATCGCTGCGGGCACGAATAGCCCGGCGACTGCAGTCGCATTGATAAAGACGTTGAGCGTTTTCCAGCTGATTGAGCTGATGCTGGTAAACCGAATCGCGCTGGCTTTGGTATAAAACGGAACCGTCCCATTCTAAACCATGGGCTTCCAACTGCGTTAAAATAGTATCGGCCGCTCCGGGCACGGCTCGCGGTTTATCGACATCTTCAATGCGAACCAGCCACTCACCTCTATGCGCTTTAGCATCTAAGTAGCTACCAACGGCAGCTACTAATGATCCCAGGTGTAAGGGCCCTGAAGGTGTTGGTGCAAAACGGCCACGATACATGAGCCTTTAGGCTCCGGTCATTTGCTTCTCTTTCATCTCGGCCAGCGTTTTACAGTCGACGCACTGGTCAGCTGTTGGGCGAGCTTCTAAACGGCGGATACCAATTTCAATTCCGCACGATTCGCAAAAGCCAAAATCATCTTCTTCTATCTTTTGTAAGGTTTTTTCAATCTTCTTAATCAACTTACGCTCACGGTCACGTGTACGCAGTTCGATACTGAATTCTTCTTCCTGCGCAGCGCGGTCTACCGGATCAGGGAAGTTCGCTGCTTCGTCTTTCATATGATGCACTGTGCGATCAACTTCCTGACGTAATTGACGACGCCATTCTTCCAGAATACGACGAAAATGCGAACGTTGCGCATCGTTCATGTACTCTTCGCCCTGTTTTTCCTGATACGGCTCCAGGCCGGCCATCGCCAGGATGCCATGGGTTTTCTTATCCTTGCCTTGAGGCATCATGGATCTCCTACATTCTCTATAAAAGAGTGCTTAAAAAGCAGTACATTAAAAAAAGGACGCTACGTATACCAGAAAGGTTTACGGTTGGCAACGTCATTCGGATTAAATTTCTGCGGTGAAATTGTGAAGGCATTGAGTTTTAAAGGCTTACGGGAACTGGTCTCTCCAGTTTTATTTCTTTCGCCGACGCGCGGCACTTTACTGCATAAAACTCGACTCCGACTGACGCTGCTTTTCTACACAGCTCAGCATACTGGCTGTCAATATGTGCGGCGGGAGAAACTCGTTCGATACCGTCGTGCATTACCATGTAAAGCTGCACTGCGCGATGACCATCGGCCACAACCTGCATCAGTTCATTAAGGTGTTTGTGAGCGCGTTGGCTGACTGCGTCGGGAAAGTAACCTTGACTTGCGTCCGCTAAAGTGACGCTTTTTACTTCAATAAAGCATTCACGGTTATGCTGGTCTACGCCCCACCAGTCGATGCGGCTTTTTTCCTTACCGTAGCGTTGCTCTGGTTTTAGCTCTTGCCACTGACTTAATTCAGGTACAAGGTTGGTGTGTAGTAACTCTCCGGCCATGCGGTTAGCGTGCTGTGTATTGACTACAATCATTTCACCGTTGTTATTCTGAGCGAGCTCCCAGGTCAGTGAGTATTTACGTTTGGGGTTATCGGAAACACTGCACCAGGCTGTAAAGCCGGGTTCTGCACACCCGGTCATGGCTCCGGTATTAGGGCAGTGGGTTGTCGTCGTTTCGTTGTCACCAAAATCAATGTCGGCGAGAAAGCGCTTGTATCTTTTTTGCAAAACTCCCTGGCGCAGGGGCTTGTTAAATTGCATCAGAGACCTCATAACTCTAGTATAAACAGACAGCAAATTATCGGGAGAGGTACAGAATGTCCAGCGCACTCGCAATCTATTTAACTCAGGAAGCCCCCGCAAGTTATTGGAATCCAAAATCAAACTTAGTCTTTGGTGACAACAAAGCACAAATCATCTTAGTTGAAGATGAAGCTGAAAACTTGCGGCGTATTCAGAAAGCAGGCCGGACTCTGGACAACACCGGAGCAGTAACCATTGAAGCTGCTGGCAGTGACTGGAACCTGGAGCGTCAGTGGGCGCTGTCACAAGGTTTTACTTCAACCTTGTCGACCAATCAGGTTATCTGGAATAAAACTGACGAGCCTGCAGTCAAAGAACTTGATGCCATGCGTGAAGCGACTCGTTTCAGCCGTGAACTGACCAATTTGTCAGCGGAAGAAATTTACCCTGAAAGTTTGGCGCAACGTGTAACCGAACACTTTAAGGCTCTGGCGCCAGACGCCATCAGTGCGGAATTTATAAAAGGTGAAGCGCTGAAAGATGCTGGCTGGATGGGAATTTACACCGTAGGTCGTGCCAGTCAGCACGCACCAGGCTTATTGGTATTAGATTACAACCCAACCGGCGATGACAATGCGCCAGTAGAAACTGCGTTAATAGGTAAGGGTATTACCTACGACAGTGGTGGTTACAGTATTAAGCCGAGCGAAGGCATGCTCGCTATGAAGTGCGACATGGGTGGTGCAGCTACCGTATCCGGTGCATTGTCGCTGGCAATACGCCGGGGTCTGAACAAGCGCGTGAAGCTCATTCTTTGCTGCGCCGAAAACATGATTGATGGCCGCGCATACAAACTGGGTGACATTATTCGCTATAAAAACGGCCTGACGGTTGAAGTTGTTAATACCGATGCCGAAGGTCGTCTGGTGCTGGCCGATGGCTTACAGGCCGCGGGTGAGTTTGGTGCGAAACAGATTATTGATGCGGCAACGCTGACCGGTGCCGCGCAAATGGCGGTTGGTAATGAATACAACGCGTTGTTTAGTGTGGATGAAGTGGCTGCCACTAAAGCATTGGCTAATGCGGATAAAGAAAATGAGCTATTGTGGCGCTTACCTTTAGCCCCATGGCACAGTGAAAACTGTCCGTCAGCTTTTGCTGATACGGCCAACAGCCGCCCGCAAAAAGGTGGTGGTGCCGGTGGTGCAAGTAATGCAGCGGGCTTTTTACTGCGCTTTGCGCCGAACAGCGGCAAAGGCTGGCTGCACTTTGACTTAGCTGGCGCTTACCAAAAATCGGCTACCTCTATGTGGGCGACAGGCGCTACCGCCGCCGGTGTGCGCACCATAGCCGCAACAGTACAAGGTGATTAATTTGGCATGACCTTGCCAATTGAGAGCGTGCTGCCGGAGCTGGCGAAAGCCTTTCCGGCTGCACGTGTCGTTATTGAGGCACCGCCCGGTGCCGGTAAATCAACACAACTTCCGCTATTTTTGTTGCAGCAAGATATTGCTAATGACGGTCTAATTGTCATGCTGCAGCCCCGGCGTGTTGCTGCGCTGAATATTGCTCATTATTTGGCTAAGCAGTTAGGCGAGTCGGTAGGGGAGCAAGTTGGTTACACGGTGCGCGGCGACAGCAAGCGCAGTAAGGCAACTAAGTTACTCGTTATCACGGAAGGCGTGTTGGTGCGATGGCTACAGGAGGATCCTGAGCTTGGCGGTATTGGCACGCTAATCTTCGATGAATTTCACGAACGCAATTTGCACAGTGACTTAAGTCTGGCGCTTGTGATTGATGCCCTGCCATTGCGTCCGGATTTAAACCTGCTGATTATGTCGGCCACCTTGCCAGCAGAAAGTCTGAAACTCTGGTTAGAGAATTACTGTGATCAGGTGCAGGTTTTGCGTAGCGAAGGCCGCAGTTATCCGGTTGAGTATCACTATCGCCCAGCATCTCATGTTACTCAATGGCTGGCTGAATTACCCAAAGTGGTTGTCGAAGCCTTTGCTGCTGCCGAAAAAGGTGTTCTGGTTTTCCTGCCGGGCGTTTATGAAATACAAAAGATTGCGACTGAACTGAGTCAGCGAATGCCGCCGGGAACACTGATTTTACCCTTGCACGGGCGTATTCCCTTGCAGCAACAGCGGCAAGTATTAAAGGCGCCGGACGAAAAACGGATTATTCTGGCAACCAATATTGCTGAAACCAGCTTAACTCTGGACGGTATTGATGTGGTTGTCGACAGTGGTCGTGAGCGCCGGGCTCAGTACCTGCCTCAATACGGGTTAAGCCAGCTAATTACGCAGCGTATTGCTAAAGCTTCAGCAACACAGCGTGCGGGTCGCGCGGGTCGTCAGCAGGCGGGGCTATGTTTTCGCTTGTGGGCGCGCTCCGACGAGCATGGCTTTGCCGATTATGCGCCTCCGGACGTTGCCACTCAGGATTTATCAGCACTGGTACTGGATGTGCTGCGTTGGGGCAGTGAGGTGAACCAACTGGCCTGGTTTTCTCAGCCCGACCCCGGGCATTGCGCTGCGGCGACCGACTTTTTAGCCAGCACCGGCTTAATAAAACAGGGGCAGTTAACCGCAAAAGCCCGGCAGCTGGAGTCCGGCGGTTTTGATCCCAGAATTTTACTGGTGGCGGACGCAGCCAAAGCTTTGGCGAACGAGCAGCAAGCCGCTATGGCTCGTGTTTTGGCTACACTGGAAGAGCCGCAAACTAGCATAAAAACAGTCGATCTATTTGAACGCACTCAGCAGCATTATCAACAACGAAATCAGGCGCCTTTGTGGCAACAACGCTGGCGCTATTGGTTAAACCATTTTGGTCTGAAAGAAGCTGTAGAATCTGCAGGAACCAGTGAAGACGGCCTTGCCGCTGCCTTACTGCAGGGGTACCCCGACCGAGTCGCAAAGTACGATGTCAGCCGAGGCGACTTTCAACTGGCTTGCGGTGGTCGGGTTAGTGGCGACAGCAGTCGCCTTCAGCAGCCAACCTGGGCAATTATTTTTGATGTCACCTTTCATGAGCAAGACACGATAGGGCGCAGCCGCTGTCTGTTACCTGTGGACGATGCCCCGTCGTTACTGAAAGAAGCCGGTATTCCTTTGCAGACCGTGCAAACAGCTGAATGGGTAGGTGAACAGCAACAACTGCGACAAATAACCCGCACTCAGTTGGGCTCTTTGGTACTCAGTCAGACCAATAATAATGGACCGGTTTCCAATGAACAAAAAGCCGAAGCCTTCTGCCTGTGGTTGCGCGATAAAGGCCTGGATAAACTCAACTGGAGTCAACGCGCGAAACAGCTACAACGCAGAGTCTACTGGCTGCAACAAGCCGGAGAGTTGGGCGCTTACGACATGAGCGATGCAGGATTACTTAATAGCCTGGAGCGCTGGGCTGCGCCATACTGGACGAATCTCCGGTCGCTAAAGCAATTGCAGCAGTGGGATCCATACGAAGCTTTGTGTTATTTTCTCGACTACTCAGAACTGCAACGTCTTAATTCGGCCTGTCCTGAATGGTGGCAAACTCCGACAGAACGTAAAGTGTTTATAAATTATCTGGACGATACCCCCAGAGTTGAGGTCAAATTACAGGAAATGTTTGGTGTCTCTGAGTCGCCTAAAATTATCGATAACCAACAAGTTGTGACCGTTGATCTTCTGTCGCCGGCCGGGCGTCTGTTACAGCGAACCAATGATCTCGCGAGTTTCTGGCAAAATGCTTACGCCGACGTGCGCAAAGAAATGCGCGGTCGCTATCCTAAGCATCCATGGCCGGAAGACCCTCTGAATGCAACCGCAACGTTTAAAACCAAAAGGCAGCAGTAGTGATAAAAAGTCGATGGTTTCAATACCTATTCTGGACAAGCTTTAAGATAGGGCTGGTACTTATCGCCGTCATTGGGCTTTATGCCATTTATCTGGATGCCAGTTTATCCCGCCACTATAGCAACAAGCGTTATCAGGCACCGGCTTTGGTCTACGCGGGGGAAGTGACGCTGGTAAAGAATCACCCTATGCGTTTGCAGCGGTTGGTCGACGTTCTGGAACGGGTGGGTTATCAGCGTAATAGTAATACCGAGCAGTCGGGTTACTATTCTGTGGGTAAAAACAATGTCATGGTGCACAGACGGCCTTTCGACTTTTCCGATGGGCCGCAGATGGCGCAACGAGTGCAAATCAACTTTCACGGTGACCGTATTGAGTCTATAAAAAGCTGGCCCAGTGGCAGAGAGCTGGAAAGCTTTCGTCTGGAACCCGAGCTGATAGGCCGCATTAGCACCTTAAGTAAAGAAGATCGTTTGTTAGTTGGGCTGGAAGTCGTGCCTAACCTACTCATTGAAACCTTATTAAAAGTTGAAGACAGAGAGTTCTATCACCATCAGGGCGTATCGCCATGGTCTATTCTGCGGGCTTTAGCTGCGAACTTAAAAGCAGGCAGAACGGTTCAGGGTGGCTCTACTCTTACTCAGCAGTTGGTAAAAAATATTTATCTGAGCAGAGACCAGACGTTGTGGCGCAAGTTTCATGAAGCCATGATGTCGCTGGTTATCGATTACCGGTTTGATAAAAACACCATATTAGAGACCTACCTGAACGAAGTGTATTTTGGGCAGGACGGAAGCAACGCTATTCACGGTATAGGACTTGCCAGTCAGTTTTATTTTGGTAAGCAAGTACAGGAACTGAACCCCAGCGAAATTGCTTTAATGGTGGGGATGATAAAAGGTCCTTCTTATTATGACCCAAGACGCTTCCCGGAGCGCGCCCGCAGCCGCAGGGACACCGTGCTTAAAGTCATGTTTGAACAGGATCTGCTCGGTAAAGATAACTACGTTGCGGCGGTTGAGCAGCAGCTTGAGGTTAAAGAAAGCCGTCGTCTGGTTGAACACCCGTACCCACATTATATGGACTTAGTACGGCGCGAGATGAAGCGCATTATCCTGCCGGAAGACTGGCAGGAAACCGGGCTGAAAATCTTCACGCATTTGCAGGTGGATGCACAAAATGCAGTGCAGCGCTCGTTAGCACAACAGCTTATGGCTGACGGCGAAGATGAAAAGTTAGAAGGCGCAATGGTAGTTGCTGATTACCGCAACGGCACGGTTAGTGCGCTGGCTGGTGGGCGCTTAAGTCAGGCTATAGGTTATAACCGGGCGTTGTTAGCACTGCGACCAATAGGTTCACTAATGAAGCCCATTATTTATGCCGCCGCGATGCAGGATTCAAACGTTGGTCTGCATACGCCGGTTGCAGATGAACCCATTACGTTATCTGACAAAAAGGGCAAAGAATGGAAGCCGCAAAACTACGATAAAGAGTTTGATGGTAGTTTGCTGTTGTATGATGCGTTGGTTCAGTCGCGCAACTTACCGGCCGTTCGGGTGGGCATGGAAGTAGGTATAGATCAACTGGTGAGTTATTTACGCGAGTTAGGCGTGACAACGCCACTACAAGCTTACCCGTCGCTGACTTTAGGCTCAGCATCGCTGTCGCCTGTGGCGGTGACACGAATGTACAGCGCGCTTATGAATGATGGTCGTTATCAGCCTTTGGCTGCGGTTTCGTCTATCACCACACATCAGGGTGAGGTACTTTATAGGCGCGAAGCACCTGAGACAGAAGAAGTTTTCGATAAAAAAGTGTCTTATCTGACTCGCTATGGTTTACGCGGAGTGGTATCAGAGGGAACTGCAAGCCGCCTGCAAAGTGCTTTAGCCGGTCAGGTAGTTGGTGGCAAGACAGGTACAACGAATGATTATCGCGACAGCTGGTTTGTCGCAGTAGATGGCGAGCACGTAGTTACGGTCTGGTTAGGCCGTGATGATAATCAACCGGTTGGCTTAACTGGCAGTAGTGGCGCTCTCAAAGTTGTGGCGGATTTTTATGATTACTTACCGCCGTTGAGCATGGCTTTAGATGTACCGGAGCCTCTGCAAATGCAAAACTTCCACCCCACAACGGGACAGCGAATTCCTGAAGATTGCGGCAATGGTCGTAGATTACCGGCTGAGGAAATAAGGCTTCCCGAGGATATTACCTGTGAAGGCGATATCCGCGAGAAAAGCTGGTGGGAACGTTTATTTGGTGGCTAAAGCGCCGGAGCCAAGGCCAGGCGCTATAGCCGCAGAGCTAGACTAACTTAGCAAAGGCTTTTTCAGCGGCATCCAGAGTGTTTTGAATGTCTTCTTCACTGTGCGCTGCCGACATAAAGCCACCTTCAAAGGCCGATGGCGCAAGATACACGCCTTGCTCTAACATGGCGTGATAGAACGTCTTAAAGTGTTCCATATTACACTGTGTAGCCTGAGCGTAAGTGGTCACTTCGGGCTCTTCGGTAAAGAAGAAACCAAACATAGAACCGGCACGGTTCGTTGTCATTGGTACACCAGCCTTGTCAGCGCGTTCCTGTAAACCGTCCAGCAGCGTGTCAACGCGTTGGTAAAGCTGGTCGTAAAGCCCGGGGGTGGATAATTGCTGTAACGCGGCTAAGCCGGCGGCCATGGCGACCGGGTTACCCGATAACGTTCCTGCCTGATATACAGGGCCAACAGGAGCAATGTAGTCCATGACTTCTTTTTTGCCGCCAAAAGCGCCAACCGGCATGCCACCGCCAATGACTTTACCCAAAGTAGTGAGGTCAGGCTTAATCTTGTAACGATCCTGAGCGCCGCCCGGAGCTACACGGAAGCCAGTCATAACTTCGTCGAAAATCAGAACTGAACCGTGGTCGTCACAAAGGCTGCGTAAGCCTTCCAAAAAGCCTTCAACTGGTGGAATGCAGTTCATGTTACCGGCTACCGGCTCAACAATAATGCAGGCAATTTCATCGCCCATTTCAGCGAAAATTTGTTTCACTGATTCAATATCGTTGTAAGTTGCGGTTAAAGTATGTTTCGCAAAGTCTTCCGGAATGCCGGGAGAGTTAGGAACGCCCAGAGTCAAAGCGCCTGAACCAGCTTTAACCAGTAAGGAGTCGGCGTGGCCGTGGTAGTTACCTTCAAACTTCAGAATTTTATCCCGGCCGGTGTAGCCGCGTGCCAGACGAATGGCCGTCATCGTGGCTTCGGTACCGGAGTTCACCATGCGTACTTTTTCAATAGAAGGGACTATTTTGCGAATAGTCTCCGCCATGGTGATTTCAACTTCCGTCGGTGTACCGAAGCTTAGGCCTCGCTTGGCCGCCTGTAAAGTGGCTTCTAACACTGCCGGGTGGTTATGTCCCAAAATCATGGGGCCCCATGAGCCGACGTAATCGATATAACGTTTGCCGTCGGCATCAACCATGTAAGCGCCTTCAGCACGCTCAAAGAAAATGGGGCTGCCACCAACGCCGTTAAAAGCCCGTACCGGCGAGTTAACGCCGCCAGGGATACTGATTTGTGCTTGGGTGTATAATTCTTCTGAGCGACTCATGTCGTAACTACCTCTTTACTGTTGGCTTTTTTCGCTGTACCAGATGACATCACATTGGTGCTTATCAACCTGGTCAACGACCCCAAGTGTTAATGCAAACAGAGCCATACGAATTAGCACTCCGTTGTCAGCCTGACGAAAAATAGCCAGGTTGGGGTTTTGGTTTAAGTCGTTATCCAGTTCATTCGCTTCGGCGCGCGAATCTCGCGGCAAAGGATGCATGATGACCGTATTCGGCTTGTAGTGCTTAGTGTAAATAGCCTGGTTTAAACGAAACTTACCGCGATATTGATCAGCGTCTTCCGGACTTGCGAAGCGTTCTTGCTGTATGCGGGTTTGATAAACAATGTCAGCATCGACAATACCGTCGACTTTTTCTGTAACCGTTACACGATGGCCTGCATTTGCCAGCGTATCTAATACGGAATCTGGCATGGAAAGTTCACGGGGCGAAATTAAAGTGAATTTAATGTTTTTGTACATAGAGAGCAAAGTGGACAACGAATGTACGGTACGCCCGTATTTCAAATCGCCAATCATGCAAATGTGCATGTTATCAATGCTCTGCTGATGGTACGCCAGTTCTTTCTGGATGGTGTAAAGGTCCAGCAATGCCTGAGTAGGGTGCTCGTTCGCCCCATCACCACCGTTAATGACCGGTACCCGGCTGCCTTCAGCAAACTCTCTTACCGAGCCCGACTTTGGGTGGCGCATGGCAATAACGTCGCTGTAGCTGCTTAATACGCGGGCGGTATCGTAAAGCGATTCGCCTTTTGCAATGGCCGAACTTTCCATGCCGGTGGTTTCGCGGACTTCGCCCCCTAACAGGTTGAACGCCGTGCCGAAGCTTACCCGGGTACGAGTTGAAGGTTCGAAGAAAAGATTACCAAGGATAGCGCCGTCAAGAACTCGAGTGCGTGTTTTACGCCGGGCGTAAGGTTGCATCTTGTCCGCAACGGAGAATATGTAGTCAATGCTGTCGCGATTGAACTGATTTACAGAAAGAATATTGGAGCCGGTGAAATTCATCTTTGGGTGCGCCTCTGCCGCAGAATGTCACTGGGCGCACACTATAGCAAATCATGCGGCACAAGAGAATCTAATAAGGCTTAACTACCGCTAAAATGATAATAGCGAAAAGTGCCAGTACCGGGAGCTCATTAAACACCCGGTAAAACCTGTGGCTGCGGCGGTTGGTACCGGTTTTAAAGTCCTTCAATAGTTTGAAACAGTAACCGTGATACGCAAAAAGTAGTAACACCAGTACCAGTTTAGTGTGCATCCAGCCACTGGCGGCAAACCAGGCTGAACCATAGGCAAAAATAAGCACGACACCGAAAATGAGCGTAAGAATGGCGAAGGGGGTGACGAAATACAGTAAGCGTCTTTCCATTATGCAGAGTTGCTCGTCTACGGCAGGCTTGGCATTCATTGCGTGATAAACAAACAAACGTGGTAAGTAGAAAATGCCGGCAAACCAGGCCACCATAAAAGCAATGTGTAGGGCTTTAACCCATAGTATCCATGTCATGCGAGTTCTCTCTGTAGGGCTTTACGGACTATTTCCCAGGTAACAATGCCACAGGGCTGGCCGTCATCCGTTTCATAGATATACACGGCGCCCCGGCGTTGGGGCCCAATTTCATCATACACTTCGGCCAGAGTCGATGTGACTCGAATTCCTTTAATAGGAGTGTAGCTCAGGCTGGGACTGTCACCGGCGTTGATATCATAAGTTACCAGACGATAAAGTGCCTGATTATCTTCATCGACTGACATAACAATAACGGTTTTCGCCTGCGCAGATTCAAGTGAATCAACCAGTTCGTTCTGAGTGGGCTCAAGCAGCAATTTGAAATCCGTTTCCATGACGTTTTCAACACCGGTTTTCTGTAATGCGACATGCACCGGAGCTAACTGGTAAGGCAAACCCTGCAGCTCTAGCTGGGAGATGAAAATGGACTTGGATTTCAGTAACTGACTGGATATTAAGTAAGCCGGAACAATCACTAACATAGCGGGAATAATAATTTCCACACTGCGTGACAACTCGACAATAGCGAGCAGGGCTGCCATTGGAGCGTGAATACAGGCCGCTAAAATACCAGCCATTCCTAATAGAATGAAGCTGTCGAAAGACAATGGCTGTTGAATATCCAGCCCGTTAACTGCACCGACAAATACCGCAGCAATAATGGCTCCGATACCAAACACGGCACCAATTAAACCGCCGGGTATCCCCATGCCCAAAGCAATAGCTGAGGCAAAAAGCTTAGCTATAAGTAAGGTGGTCAGTAGCGACATTTCACCCTGATGATTCAACACCTGCTCAATAGCTGTAAGCCCCGGACCTAAGCTGCTGGGAATGATGACAGCCAGCATTGCCGTTATAAGCCCGGCAAAGAGCAAGCGCGTAAGCAATGACATGTCTTGCACGGTTTCCATAACATCCAGCATGAGTTTTTTGAACAACACCCCAACAAACCCCAGTACAACGCCCAGTAGCATCACCCAGGGCAACTGTGTGGTGGGAATATCCTGGGCTGAGAGCACGGCCAGCTCAGAAGCAACACCAAAAATTTCTTCGGTAATTAGCGAACCGGCTACCGCCGACAACATAACCGGTATAAAAACGTGAACTTTGTATTCCCGCAGTACCACTTCCATTACCAGAACCATAGCCGCCAACGGCGTGTTAAAAGAGGCAGCGATAGCTGCGGCGATACCACAGGCCGCTAGGGTTCGTATGGCGTTCTTGGGGGCGTCGAAATGAAAGCCTAGCCAGGTAGCGGCTGCCGCGCCTAAATGAACTGCTGGCCCTTCGCGGCCAACACTGAAACCGGCAACCAGCGCAATTATTCCACCAAAGAACTGGTTTACGGTACTGCGCCAGGGAAGCATGCCGTAGTGCTGCTTCATACGATGGATAACGTAGGGAATACCCATGCGCACGTGTTTAGAGCCCGACAGCCGAAACAGAACATAAACAATGGCGGCGGCAATAATAGGTAGTAAAAAGCGGTAAGTAGTTGGTAAAGGCTGTTGCCAGTAGCTGTCATTCCCGACAAGATAAGCGCCTTGTTCTATTGCAAAACGAAACCCGGCAATCATAAGAGCTGCCAGAATTCCGCCGGCCAGTCCCATTAAACAAATGGCGATAGTGGTCGATGGCATCGCCAGCTGTTTGCGCAATTGTTGTCGGAGTACCGAGTTAGAAGCCATTTAAAATAAGATCCTTACCTTAAACCGTGGGATGGCGCTTGCATATTTATCAATAACATATCAGCATAAACGCTTGATGGAAATGAGCTGGAAGTTATGAAGCCCTATTTTAACCTGAAATACTGGCAACAACGCTGGGGAGCCTTCCCGGTATTTGTGTTGTTGATCTGTGTTGCTGTTTTGGTTGTTTACCTAGCCTACTTAGCTGGTGTGTGGCATGCAAAGGCATTAAAAGAAGAAGTTTCGAAGCAGTCGCAGCAACTTGAAGAGCTTTATCAGCGACTTGAGCAGATGGAGTATCAACGCCATGTACTGCAAGTTGAGCTAGATATTGAGCGTTCGGCCAACCAAAGTTTGCAGGACGAGTTGAGCGCGTTACAAAATGATAACTACGGTTTGCGTCGTGACTTAGCGTTTTATCAGAAAATTATGGCGCCGGAGCTACAGGAAAGCGGCGTTACTATAGACTCTTTAACCGTTACTCAGAATCGTTCGGAAAACCATTTCCATTTCTCTCTGGCGGTTTTACAAATTGAGCAGCGTCGCAACTTTGTCCAGGGAAATGTTACTGTTGAGCTGGTTGGTCGTATCGATGGCAAGAAAAAGCGTTATGACTTACTGCAACTTGCCAATATAGCGCAAGATGATCGCAGTTTTTCTATGCGCTATTTTTCCTTGTACGAGGGCGACTTCTTTATGCCGGAAGGACTGGCTCCTGAACGGGTAGAGGTGAAAGTCAGAATTACCAAAGGTGGTAACGGCACGCTGGATCGAACCTTTTTCTGGAAAGAAATTAGCCGGGGAGATGCTAACCCCGGTGTGCGTAGTGACGGCGATACTTGACCAAAATACTCAGGTAAGAGAAAATAGCAGTAGAGTTCAACCAAGGTAGAGAAATCATGAGCAGTGCAGCAGAGCAGGCAATGCCGATTGAGTTCACTGAACAAGCGGCAAGCAAAGTGGGTAAGCTGATTGCTGAAGAAGAAAACCCAAATTTGAAGTTGCGTGTTTACGTAACCGGAGGCGGTTGTTCGGGCTTCCAATATGGTTTTACCTTTGATGAAAAGAAAAACCCGGGTGATATGGAAATAGAAAAAAACGGCGTCACCCTGCTGGTTGATCCAATGAGTTTACAGTATTTAATGGGTGGCGTGGTCAGCTACGAAGAAGGGCTGCAGGGCTCTCGCTTTTTTGTCGACAACCCGAATGCCACAACAACCTGTGGTTGTGGCTCCAGCTTTTCCGTTTAGGCTTTAGCTTCCCCTCGGGAACAGCTGAAATTTTTTGGCTTTTCCGCTAGAATAACCTCACAATTTTTTGTGAGGTTTTTTTATGAGCGCGTACGCAGAACACATCAAGACAGTTTGTAGCCGCTTTGATAAAGCGTTAGAAGATAATCAGTTTGAATCCGTTTTGGTTTACTCGGGCCAGCCACGAGTTGATTTTCTCGACGATAACGCGCCGCCGTACCGGGTTAACCCGCTATTTAAATATTGGGTTCCGGTCACAGAAAGCCCCAAAAGTGCTATTTTTTATCGTAAGGGTAGCCAACGTCCTACGGTTTACTTATTTCAGGCTCGGGACTTCTGGCATGCTCCGGTTAACGTGCCGGAAGAAGAATGGCAGCAGCACGTTGATTTAAAAATTATCGACGACTTAAGCATGCTGACTGAAGATTTAGGTAGTGACTTAGAACAGTCAGCCTTTATTGGTGAAGACTTTGCTCAGCCGGTCAGTGACTGGAAAGTGAAAGCTCGCAACCCGCAGGCATTGATTGATCATCTGCATTTCCATCGCTCAATAAAAACGGAATGGGAAGTGGACAATTTGCGCGAAGCCAACCGCTTAGCGGCAAAAGCCCATGTTGCAGCAAAAGAAGCTTTTTTTGCCGGTAAAAGCGAGCTGGAAATACACCATGCTTACCTGAGTGCTATCGACTTTCGTGAGTCTCAGGTGCCTTACAATAGCATCGTTGCATTGAACAGCGATTCCGCAATTTTGCATTACGACGTATACGACACCGTTCCGCCTAAGCAAATCCGTTCGTTCTTAATTGATGCTGGCGCACGCTACCGTGGTTATTGCTCTGATATAACCCGCTCGTACGCTTATGAAGAGGGTTTCTATGCGGACTTGGTTGAAGCTATGGATAAAGCTCAACAAGAGCTGTTGAGCGAGATTAAGCCCGGTGTGAGCTATTACGACCTGCATGTATCTATGCATCTGAAAGTCGCGCAAATTTTAACTGACTTTGAGTTTATAAAAGGTGATGAGCAAAGCATTTACGACAAAGGTTACACCAGTGCCTTTATGCCGCACGGGTTAGGCCACTTTATCGGTTTGCAGGTACATGATGTTGGCGGTTTCTTGAAAGATGACAAAGGCAACAGCTACGAGCGCAGTGAGCGTCATCCGTTTTTACGCTTACTACGAGACATTGAAGTTGGCCACGTCTTTACTATTGAGCCGGGCTTATATGTGGTCGATCAGCTGCTGGAAGAGCACAAAGACAGTGCAGATATTAACTGGGAGAAAGTTGATGAGCTGCGTCCATACGGTGGTGTACGTATTGAAGACAGTATTGTCGTTGGAGCTGATGGTAACGAAAACCTGACCCGGGACGCCTTCAAAGAGCTGGGTGCTGAATAACGCTGCTATTGATGTAGGACTTTAGCGCCTAAAACCACCGGGTGACTGGCTCCTGTAACTTCAGGCTGGTTACCCGGTTTTTTATGCTCGTAACACCAGCCTAACCAGGCAAAAGCTATTGCCTCAACCCATTGCGGGTCAACGCCTAAACTTGCTGTAGTATCGCATTGAATCGGTGCTAAGAGCTCAGTTAAGCGCTCCATCAATAATGGGTTTCGGGTGCCTCCACCACAAAAATAAGCCGTATCGGGCTGTTGTGGCAGCGTTGCCAGTGCATCTTTGATGCTAATAGCGGTAAGTTCGGTCAAAGTGCGCTGTACATCAGCCGGAGATATATTCTGCCCGGCCAATTGTTGTTGCAGCCATTTTAAGTTGAACTCCTCGCGACCCGTACTTTTGGGAGCTGGTTTAGCAAAAAACGGATGTTGCAATAAACGCTTTAGCAGGTCAGGCTGAAGTTTGCCTGCACTCGCAAATTGGGCGTTTTCATCGAAGCTTTTACTTGGGTCATTATACTGAACCCATTGGTCCAGTAAGGTGTTGGCAGGTCCTGTATCAAAGCCCAGTACTTGGCCTTTATGGCCCAGCCAGGTGACATTGGCAATGCCACCCAGGTTAATAACCGCAATGCTTTGATTTTTGCGGGCAAAAACTTGCTTATGAAAAGCCGGAACCAACGGTGCTCCCTGACCACCTGCGGCAATGTCTTTGCGCCGAAAATCGTAAATAACATCAATGCCCGTACCTAAAGCCAACCGTGTAGGGTCGCCAATTTGACAGGTGTAGGCTGGTATTTCATTGGGTTTGTGTCGAACGGTTTGCCCGTGACTGGCAATAGCGGTAACTTCTTTTGCTGTTATATCGGCCTGTTCAAGAAGTTGGCGTACCACTTTGGCACAAAGCTCGGAAAAAGCGATGTCTAAACCGGCCAGCTCATCTGCCTGCCAGGTATCTGTATGGCTTAAAGCCAGTAGGCCAGCGCGCAGTTCCGGAGGGAAAGACAAAGAGTGATGAGCTTCAAGTTTAAGTGTGCCTTGCGCGTCTATCTGAACCAATGCCGCGTCAACCGCATCCATACTGGTGCCCGACATCAGTCCAATATAACGCTGAAACATTACTGCATCGCCAGGTAAACGCGTCTGTTGTCGTTTAGTATGGCCATTACCTGATCCGCGTGTTGGCGGAAAGAAGGCAATTCTGATTCGCCCAGCGACTTAGCTTCCGGCAATTCTACTGTACGAGGGTTACGATGTACGCCGTCTACGAGGAATTCGTAGTGTAAGTGTGGGCCCGTTACCCGACCTGTAGCACCGACACGGCCAATAACCTGACCCTGCTTAACACGGTCACCTTTTTTCACGTGCTTACGGCTAAGATGCAAATACTTAGTTACATAGCGCTCGCCGTGCTGAACAAAAATAAAGTTGCCGTTTAATGAGCTATAGCCTGCGGAAATAACCTTACCGTCACCGGATGACATCACTGGTGTGCCAGTAGACGCTGCGTAATCTATACCGTTATGCGGGCGTACCCGGCCCGTAACAGGGTGCAGACGACGAGGGTTAAAGCTTGAACTTATGTAAGTAAAGTTAACCGGTGAACGCAGGAAGGTTTTGCGCATGGCGCGACCGTTCGGCGTATAATATTGTCCATTGTCGTGAAGAATGGCCTGGAAGTTCTCATCCCGGTTGACAAACTCTGCCGCTAAAATTTTGCCGTAGCCAACAAACTCGCCATCTACATAGTGCGTTTCATAAAGTACGCTAAATTCATCGTTTTTACGCAGGTCTAAAGCAAAGTCGATATCCCAGCCAAAAATATCGGCAATGCGCATAATTTGGTTGTCAGTCAGACCTGAGTCGATACCGGCATTCCAGAAGCTGGAGTCAATAACGGCATGAGTAAACTCTGTGCGAACTTCAACTTCTTTAGTTTCTATTTCAGCAACAAAGTTGTCGTTCTGGCGAGTAATAATAAGTGTTTCGGTGTCGTTTATCTGATGCGCTAGCTGCACCAGATTGTCGTCACTGTCTGTCGCAAAGCGAAGCAAATCACCGGGGTGGACTTTACGCAGGTACTTCGCATCGTCACCAGACTCGGTAACACGATAAAGCTGCTGGGCACTAAAGCCTACTTTGCTGAATATTTTTGCTAAGCTGTCACCCGACTTAACCTGATAGGTCTGCCAGGTCAGTTCTGAGTTTTCGGAGTTTTCATTTGAACTGGATTGCTCAAAGGCTAAATCCAGCTGATAGCGTTTACCCGGCATTAACTGCTCTGCTGAAGTACTGTTCTTAGATGCCGTGGCGGGTTCCGACGGAATGATCAGTAATAGCAAGAGGGCAACGCTGATCGCACTGATCAGAATTTTATGAAAATGCGGAAGTTCCATAAACATCCGCTGAATTTTGGTGACAGATTTTAATGTCATATTTTAGCGCACTTCACTTTCTTTATTGTGATTATCCAGTAAACATTTGTCAGCAAACACGGAGATTACTGCACCTGTTTACGACCACGGAATAACCTTATGGTTTCGAGGATAATACGAAAAAATGAAGAATACCAGATTATTGAGCTTAAAACAGTGGTAATAATGGCGTAAAATGGCTGGTTTATGAGTTTTTACAGTTGGAGATAAGGATGAAAACCGAAGTGGCGGAAGCTATTGCCGAGATTACTCGCGGTGCCGAAGAAGTTTTGCTCGAGCAGGAACTGGCTGAGAAGTTAGCCAGTGGTAAGCCGCTGATAGTGAAAGCTGGCTTTGACCCAACTGCCCCCGATTTACACTTGGGCCATACTGTTTTAATTAACAAGCTGAGAGTATTTCAGGATTTTGGCCATAAAGTGGTATTCCTGATAGGTGATTTCACCGGCATGATAGGTGACCCTACAGGCAAAAATGTCACCAGAAAGCCGCTGACCACCGAACAGGTTATTGCTAACGCTGAAACTTATAAAGAACAGGTTTTTAAAATTCTCGACCCGGCTAAAACCGAAATCCGCTTTAACTCCGAATGGATGTCGAAAATGGGGGCGGCCGACATGATTAAACTGGCTGCGCGCCAGACCGTAGCCCGTATGTTAGAGCGTGATGACTTTAAAAAGCGCTATCAGAACAATCAATCCATAGCCATTCATGAGTTTTTATACCCGTTAGTTCAGGGCTGGGACTCGGTTGAGTTAAAAGCAGATGTTGAGCTTGGTGGTACTGACCAGCGCTTTAACCTGCTAATGGGTCGTGAACTGCAAAAAGAAGAAGGGCAGCGTCCACAAACTGTCATTATGACGCCGTTGCTGGAAGGGCTGGACGGTGTGCAGAAGATGTCCAAGTCGTTGAATAACTATATTGGCATTACTGAACCGGCGAATGACATGTTCGGTAAAATTATGTCGGTGTCAGACGAGCTTATGTGGCGCTACTTCCAGTTGCTCAGCTTCCGTTCCATTACCGAAATTGACGAACTGAAAGCCGCTGTAGCTGACGGGAAAAACCCGCGTGATGTGAAAGTTTTGCTGGCAAAAGAGATTATTGCTCGTTTCCACTCGGAAGACGACGCAGAAAAAGCCGAGCAGGATTTTATTCAGCGTTTCCAGAAAAACGCCTTACCGGACGACATACCTGAAAAGACGGTGCAAGTTGGCACTGAGGGAATGGCAATAGGTAATGTGCTAAAAGAAGCCGGGCTGGTTGAGTCCACCTCTGAAGCGTTACGGATGATAAAACAAAATGCCGTTAAAGTGGACGGTGAGAAATTCAGCGACTCGCGTTACCTGTGCACAGAAAAGGACTCTGGAGTTTATCAGGTGGGTAAACGCCGCTTCGCTAAAATTAACTTAACCGCCTAAGAGCGTTAAATGTTGAGGCTATAAAGTCATTAAATAGTAAAAAGGCGCCTTCAAAGGGCGCCTTTTTTCGTTTCTGCAGTTCAGAGGTTTGCTTTAGACTCTGAAACTCTTAATTGAGTCCTGGAGCTCATCTGCCAGTTTAGCGACTTCATTAGACGCCTGAGCTGTTTGTTTGGAACCAGAAGCCGTTTGTTCGGCAATGGAAACAATAGACTCAAGACGCTCGCTGATATCCTGCGCAGTACTACTTTGCTCTTTCGCCGCATTAGCAATATGGTTACTGCTGTCAGACGCCTGATGCACTGACTCAGTAATAGACTGAAGTGCCTGAGCTGCTTCATCGGACTGTTGAACACTGAGTTCAGCCTGCTCGCGGCCTTTATTCATTACGGTAACCGCTCGCTGAGAGTCATTCTGCAGATTCTCAATCATGTCCTGAATTTCTTCGGTGGACTCTTGAGTACGGCTGGCCAGAGTACGAACCTCATCAGCAACAACCGCAAACCCGCGGCCTTGCTCACCGGCTCGTGCCGCTTCAATGGCAGCATTCAGTGCCAGCAAATTAGTCTGGTCGGCAATACCGCGAATAACATCCAGAATGCCACCAATGTTTTTACTGTTTTCTGACAACTGATCGATAACTTCCGATGCGCCTTTAATTTCATTTGCCAGGCCTTCGATAGTTGCACGGTTCTTGTCTGAAATTTGACGAACGCGTTTTGCTTCATCATCAGAGTGTTGAATTTCGCGTAAGGCCTGTTCTGCACCGTCAGCCATTTCGCTGGCAGTACTATTCATTTCCTGAGTGGCCGTGGCTACTTGCTCAATTTGACGGCGCTGTTCGTCAATGGCGTTAGTTGTCTCGTCTGAAACATTGGAAGACTGCTCCGCGGCCGTAGCTAGCTGAGTGGCGCGGTTCGCAATACCTTCAATAAGTTTACGTAAATTACCGGTCAGTTTATTGGTATTTGAGGCTAGCTCTCCAAATTCGTCCTGCGAGCTATAGTCAACACGTTCGGTTAAGTTACCATCAGCCATAATGTTCAACATGTGGTTAACGCGTGACAATGGACGGCTGATACTACGTACGGTGTACCATGAAATAAACACGGCCAGAGCAATAGAAATAATGGTGATAATACTATTGAGCCAGCTACTGGTAGAGATAGAGTCTGTTACTGAAACCCGTGTACCGTCGGCTATTCCGCGAACCGCAGTTTGTAGGCGGTCGGCTTCAGCCATTAATTTATTTAGCTGGACTTCTGATTTATTCAGAGAGTCTTCTGAGTCTACACGAAGCTGTTGGCGACGAATGACATTGTCCGGATACGAACCCGTGCCTTGAAGGCTGTCGAGCGCATCACGAACTGTCGCAATTGCATCATCTACCATTGAGGCTGTACCGCCTGTAGCCTCATTATCTAAAACTTCCAGGCGAGGACGAATACTGTCAATATTTATGTCAATTTCGCTGCGAATGATTTGAGCACTGTCTAATTTATTCGCTTTGTTCAGGTCATACATTAAAGTGATGAGACTGGACAGTGACGATTCGATGTTGCTGGCTTCACGGGAGATTACTTCGTTATTAGAGGCATCCATAGTGTCCAGCAGCATGATAGCGGCATCATCAATATTGAATGCAATTTCATCTAACTGCGAGGCAGTAACATTTTGCAGTTCGAGGTATTCACTGTGCTGACTAAACAGGCGGTCTATCAGACTAATGTACTGGCGTGAGTCTTTTTCCAGCTCGTTAATTTCGTCACTCTGACCATTCCCCTGAATAAGCTCTTTAAGCTTATCAAGAGAGGAGAAAAGCAACTTGTTAGATTCGTTAAACTCTTTTTTGTGAGCTGCTACCTGTTCTAAACTTTCATCATAAAAAGTTTCTAGCTGAACATTACCCAGCTCGAGAATATCGACTTTAATAGCCGAGACTTGATTCAGTGCCGGTACTGCCTCATCGTTGAGCTTATCAACCGACGAGCCTATGCTGTTGATATTAAACAACGAGCTTAAGCTAATGATGAGTAACAGCAAAGTAATGATGGCAAAACCACCGATAACTCGCATGGCAACAGTAATTTTCATGAAACTTTCCTCAGCACTGCATAATTATTATTATCACTTCCCGGTCAAAGCCGGTTCATGAAAGAAGGTTTTATTTTCAACGCTGTATAACGTCATGTACTGACCCCAAACACAGCCAGTATCCAGCGCTATCACATCCTGACGGCGGGTTTCGCCCATTAGCGCAGCCCAATGCCCGAATAATACTCGATTCTCAGATTCTGACCAAAAGTTAAACCATGGCTTATACGAATCCTGCGACGAACGCTCATATGGATTATCTTTTTGAGAAAAATCCAGTTCACCTTCCGGGTTACAGTAACGCATTCGGGTAAAGGCGTTCACTATAAAACGGTATCGGTCAAAACCTTGCAGACTTGAGTCCCATTTTCCCGGGGAGTTGCCAAATAATTGCTGCATAAAGTTTTCAAACTCATTGCCAGCAATAACTTTCGTGACTTCCTGCGCGTATTGACTGGCTTGTTCGAGTGTCCACCATGGGTAAATACCGGCGTGAGCTATTACCGTTTTGTGCTCTATCAGCTGGTGCAGCAAAGGCTGGTGGCGAAGCCACTCTAACCAGTCATAGCGACTGCTGTCTTCTAGCAATGCGTTAAGTTTATCTTTCGGATTAGGTTGTCGGCAACCCAGCAACACTGCCATTAAGTTTAAATCGTGATTACCTAATACGGTGTGTACCGAGTTACTGTTTTCGTAGAAAAAACGCAACGCATCGCGCGAATCGGGGCCGCGCGCGACAATATCACCTACGCACCATAATGAGTCGTTTGCAGGGTTAAAGCTGACTTGAGTAAGCAGAGCTTCAAGTTCGCGGAAGCAGCCCTGAATATCACCAACAACGTAATTGCTCATAATTAATGAATAATATTAGGAATGGCCAGCCGGAAAGACGGAATCGGCGCTTTAAACTGCGAGCCATGTTCATCTATCATCAGGTAATGACCTTCCATAGTGCCAATAGGCGTAGCCAGAACGGTGCCGCTGGTATAACTGAACGATTCACCGGCAGCCAGTTTAGGCTGTTGTCCCACAACTCCATCACCGGCCACCCGGGTAATCTTATTGTCGGCATCGGTAATGCGCCATTCGCGGGCAAGTAGCTGTACTATCTGGCTGGACTCATTGGTTATGGTTATGGTGTAAGAAAACACATATTGTCCGGTATCAGGGTTTGACTGAGCCGCTAAATATTGTGTTTTAACCTCTACTGTAATGTTACTGACTGTCATTCTTTTTCGCTTGTTCGGTGAGCCAGTCGGATATCCTGCAGTAATCGTCTACAGAGAGTGTTTCCGGTCTTGCGCCCGGGTCAATGCCAAGGGCTTCCAACTGCTCTGCAGGAACCAACTGTTTAAGGTTGTTTCTTATTGTTTTACGGCGTTGATTAAAGGCTGTCAAACATAAGCTGTGCAGTTGCGCTTTATCTTTAACTGGATGAGGACTTTCGGTGTAAGGTTCTAACCGAACCACCGACGATTCTACTTTCGGTGGCGGCGTAAACGCCGATGGCGGAACGGCAACCACCGGGGTGACTTTACAGGCTTGCTGCACGCCGACGCTGATTCTGCCATAACTTTTTGAGCCGGGCTCTGCTGCTAAGCGATCAACCACTTCTTTTTGCAGCATAAAGTGCATATCTTTTACATCATCGGCAAACTTCAGCAGATGAAAGATAAGCGGCGTGGAGATGTTATAGGGCAGGTTACCGAACACTCGTGCCGGACTCTCTTTGGCAAACTGACTAAAATCTATGCTTAGCGCATCGGCTTGAATCACTTCCAGTTTTGAACTTAAAAAAGGGTGATGCTGAAGCCTTTCAACTAAGTCACGGTCAATTTCGATAACTTTTAAATGGCCACTGCGATCTACTGTCGGCTCAGTTAGTGCTGCTAACCCCGGGCCAATTTCTATTAGGTTTTCACCGGGCAAAGGGTTAATGGCATCAACAATCTGCTCAATAATATAGTCGTCATTCAGGAAGTTCTGGCCAAACCGTTTACGTGCCCGGTGGCCCAAGTGGGTTTTACTTCCGCCCTGGTGTTTATTCCCACCTTGGTTTTTACTCATAATACGCTGCTCTTGCCATATCTATAGCGGTCTGCATTGCCAGGCGGCAACTACCGTCGCTAATCTTGCCAGACCCGGCCAGCTCAAGTGCTGTACCGTGATCAACAGAAGTCCGGATATAAGGTAACCCGAGTGTAATGTTTACGGCCTGCCCGAAACCTTTATATTTTAGCACCGGAAGACCCTGATCGTGATACATAGCAACTACCGCACTGGCATCTTCAAGGTACTTTGGCTGAAAAATGGTATCTGCGGGATACGGGCCGTGCAAGTTCATGCCTTGCTTTTTAAGTTGTTCCAGAACCGGAATAATAATGTCTATTTCTTCCCTGCCTAAATGTCCCGACTCTCCCGCATGAGGGTTTAATCCGCAAACCAATATTTTGGGCGACGACTCGCCGAATTTCTTAGTCAGGTCGTTATGCAGTATGGTAATAATGTTGGTCAGACGCTCCGCGGTAACGGCTTTTGCCACATAGGCCAGCGGAATGTGAGTCGTGACCAGCGCCACACGCAGGCCTTCTGTAGCCAACATCATAACGACATCATTGCAGTTCGCTTCATGAGCTAAAAATTCAGTGTGTCCTGAAAACGCCACGCCGGCTTGATTAATCACACCTTTGTGTACAGGGCCGGTAACAATGGCATCGAACTCGCCTGAGAGATTACCGTCAGAGGCTCTTTTTAAGCAATCAACCACATAATGACCGTTGGCTGTACATAACTCGCCAGGAGTCACGTCTTCGCACACTGGAATATGTTCTACCCAAAGATGTCCGGGTTCATGTTGCGGCAGTTCTTCACCTTTTCTATACCTGTGCAAGGTAATAGGAAGGTTCAATTGCTCGGCGCGTTGTTTTAGTAAATTTTTATCTGCACAGACAACGACAGCAGCCGACCAGGGCTGCTGCGCTATTTTTATAATTAAGTCCGGGCCAATACCTGCCGGCTCACCCGGTGTAAATACAAGAGTTGGTATACTCACTCAGCAACTCTTCTGATAAACGCCTGGTCGCGAATTTCTTGCTGCCAGTTATCAAGCTCTTCGCGGAATTTACGGCTAAACAGCATTTGGTATGCGCGTTCTTGCTTGTTTTCTTCAGTGGCATCCAGAGTTCTGCGACCGGTAACTTCTACAATGTGCCAGCCAAACTGTGTGCTGAACGGTTCACTTATTGTGTCTTGTTCAATGCTTTCTACTTTTTGCTTGAATTCTGGTGCGTATTTATTGGGACGAGCCCAGCCCAAATCGCCGCCACGAGAGGCCGAACCAGGGTCAGCTGAATGTTCACGTGCAAGTTCAGCAAAAGTCTTTTCGCCATTGGCAATTTGCTCACGGTATTGATTGAGCATCTCTTTCGCTTTGTTGTCTGACAAAATAACGGAAGGCTTGATTAAAATATGACGTGCTTTAACTTCTTGTACTTCGACTGTTTGCTCTCCGCGCTTGTCCTGTACTTTCAAAATATGAAAGCCGATACCACTGCGGATTGGGCCGACAACGTCACCTACAGACTTCCCATCTACCGCTTCCGCAAACAAGGTCGGCATGCCATTAACTGTCATCCAGCCCAGGTCACCGCCATCCAATGCCGCAGAACCGGAGGAGGAACGTACCGCCAAGTCAGCAAAGTCACTACCTTTGTCCAGTAAATTCAAAACTGTGTTGGCACGCTCTTTGGCTTTTTCAAGTTCGGCTTGTGATGAGTTTGAGTCAGCGGAAATCAGAATTTGAGCCAAACGATACTCTGTCTGAACTTCCTGGTTGCTCTCTATGAGTTTCACCAGGTTATTAATTTCTTGCGGTGTGATAGAAACGCGTTGCTGTACAGCTGCTCGTTGAACTTGCTGGATAACCAATTCGTTACGAATATTTTCGCGGTAGGCTGCCCAGCTCATACCACTACTGACCATGTTTTCCCGAAGCTCAGCTGTTGTAAGGTCTTGGTTATTTGCTATTTCGTTGATGGCTTGCTCTAACTGGTTGTCGTCAATCTCGATACCCATGCGGTTAGCCATTTGCAACTGAATTTCCTGCAGAATCAGGCGTTCTATAGCCTGAGTTTCCAGAACTTCGTCTGAAGGCGCGTTACTCGAGTTGAAGTTCTGACCGTTCTTAACTTGTTGGATAAGTTGGTCAATCTGGCTTTGCAGCACTACGCCGTCATCGACTACGACGACAACGCGATCCAGTATTTGCTGAGCCTGAACGGTGTTATTCAGCAAAAAAGACGATGCAATCAGCACAGCTGCTGAACAAAACGATGCAATTTTTTTCATTATACCTACCACTAGTTACTGAGATAAAAAGGACGGCGGTAACCGTACGTACTTTTCTCAAGCATGTTAATTAGACCACTGCTATCAGAAGCTAAACCGCTGATAATAAATTGTATACTAATGCCATTGTCAAATTGAGTTTCGCCGTTTATCTGAGTCGCACTAAAAGCCGGCTCAAGATCACGGTTTATGCGTCTGTACGCGCTAACCCGTAAGGCCCAGCAGCAACTGCTGTATTGAATGCCCACCATAGCATCATTTAAACGATCATGTGTGAGATCGTAAAAGACATTTGATGCGACTTGCCAGCGCGAACTTGCTGACCAAACTGCCTGCGTTCCAACTTGTTCAATATCGTTGTTCAGAATGTTGGTTGCGGTGCGATGACTGACCTGTATCAAGTTTGATTCATCTTTACGGAACTCTACCGCGGTCTGACTCTTACGGGTGGTGTTAAGTTCCGTATCGTATTGAATTGAGCTGCGTATTGACCAGTTCTCATCAACAGCCCAGTTAATGTCGGCAACCCACTCACTGTTACTGGAGGTTGTGGTTTCTTCATCGCTGGCAAACAGTTGCGTACGACTGTCATTAATATTGTAAATTTGCCCAATACTGGCTCGCAGCACTTCGCGTTCATTCTGAGTGAATAAGCTGCTGCTGACACCGTACGTTATCTGGTTAGCCTCGGCGATGCGATCCAACCCCGAAAAACGGCGGCTACGGAACAGCCCGTGGTAATCGTCCTGCAATAAAGAGGTATCATAAATGCCGATGTTCTGTTGGTTTTCATAGGGCACATACAAATACTGAATTTGCGGCGACAGGGTTTGACGGTACTGGCTGTCACCCAGTTCAATGGCTCGCTCGAGATGCAAACGAGCCCTTACACGAGCGCGGGGAAGCGCACGTGAAACTTCCTCAGCAATCTTGTTGTCCGGGCTTTCCTGCCAATAGCGCGTATAAAGATAAGAAAGCTCGGCTTCTGTATCAAAAGCAGGCTTCTCAAAACGGTACTGAATGCTCGGCTCTATATGTGCCCGGGTCGCGTATTCGCGGGTCTGATCCTGATTCTGAAAATAGGTTAGTTCGTTGTATAAGCTGGCGCTAAAGCCGGTGAAGTCGCCAGTGTTGTAATCGATACTAAGCTGCGGCAGTGTGCGATAGGGGCTGCGGTAGTCGCCAATAAGCTCGTAGTCTTCGGTACGTAATTGTGCGGTCCAGTTTTCGTTGTCGTAATCAAGCTGGGCTACGCGATATAAGTGAGTGTCAGCCCGGCCTGCAAAATCACTACCAAAGTCATTCAGGTAGTTGTCGTCACTAATTTCGGTCGCATCCAGGTAAAAACTCAAGTCCTGGTTTATTTGCGCCGAATGCTGAACGTGCCAAAGGTAGCGTTTTTTATTTGCGATGCGAGTGTCGTCATTGCCTAAATATTCTAAATTGAATTGTCCGGCATTTTGCTCAAATAAATAGCGATACTCGCCTTTCATCATGGTGCCGCGCTCGGACATATAAACCGGAGCTATTGTCGCATCCATATTGGGAGCAATATTAAAGTAGTAGGGAACTTCTACTTCAAAACCACTGTTTGATGATGAGTCGAACGTGGGGTAGAGCAAACCGGTTTTACGCGCGTCACTCAATGGAAAATTAAAATACGGTAAGTAAAGCACCGGTACGTCGAATAACTCAAATCGGGCGTGCCAGGCTTCACCGAAGTCGCTGGTTTCATTTATCTGAATACGTTCTGCGCGTAATTGCCAGGCCGGAGTCTCGCCCGGGCAGGTGGTGAAGCTTGAGTCCTGTAATAAAACTTCCTGCCGGGACAATGAAAGCAACTCTGCGTGGCCACGCGCGTTATGATTTCGCAGTCGGTAATCACTGTTGTAGAGTTTGGCCTCGTCATCGTTTAAGTCTAGCGATAACGAATCACCCGTAACGCTTAAATAGCCGTCATTAAAAGTAATGCCGTCTGAGGCGATAATCTCACCCCGCTGCTGATCGATAGTGGCTTTTGAAGTTGAAAGCCACTGTCCGTTACGCTGAATGATGACGTTACCGGTAAAATACGCTTTTTCATTGGCCAGAATTTCGGCGCTACGCGATTCAACACCAATAGTTCCTGCATCGGTTTCCTGCAACTGGACGGCGGTAATCGTACTCTCAGTAGACTGAGGCACGGTGCAAGTCATGTGTTGTGGTGCGTCTTGATTTTGTAAAGCCGCTAGCGCGCTGCCGGGAAAGGGCAGTAGCATTAGCGAAGTAATAAACCGTTGCAGCAATTTAATCTTCCGTCGTTGTTGTTAAATGCATTTATTCTGTTTTGCAGCGCGAGGGTATAATAAAGCAATTTTGTTTGTTTCGCTATTTGGTACACTGCTAGTTTTAAGGCTTTGCGACAAATTTGGTGGAGGATATTTTGGAAGACAAACGAGAAGTGGCTCTGCAGGCTTGGTGTGAAGCCCAGACAGGTGTTTCACAACCAACTTTAGAAGTTGTATCCGGTGATGCCAGTTTCCGTCGCTATTTTCGGGCAACTAATGGCCAGGAAAGCCTGATAGCGGTCGACTGTCCTCCCGAAAAAGAACCAATGAAGCCTTTTTTGGCCGTTGCACAAGCCTATTCTGAAGCCGGCGTTACTGTGCCAGAGATTATTGCGGCGGATTTAGAACAGGGCTTTATGCTGCAATCCGATTTTGGTCAGATACTGTTGCTGAGTAAACTGCATCCACGAAATGCGCGGCAATACTACCAGCAGGCACTTACCGCGCTGCCTAACATTATGTCGGTACGCCGGACTGAGCAGGGTGAGCTGCCCGCTTTCGATACCGCTTTGTTGGAACGTGAACTTTCTTTATTTAAGGACTGGTTATTAAAACATCACCTGAACTTAGACTGGCATACCGGGGACGATGAAGTTTGGAGTCAGTTTAGCCAACAAATGATTGATAACGCATTGCAGCAACCGCAGGTGGGAGTGCATCGGGACTTTCATTCACGTAACTTAATGCTGCTGGACGATGACCGTATTGGTATTATCGACTTTCAGGATGCGGTGCTGGGTCCGGTGACCTATGACGCGGTGTCGTTACTACGCGACTGCTATATTGAGTGGCCAGAGGAATTGGTCAACGAATTGAGTGAAGGGTTAAGGCAACATCTGGTTGAGTCTGACTGCTTAGCGGCGCAGGTTGAACCACAACAATGGCAACACTGGTTTGACTGGATGGGGCTGCAGCGGCACACCAAAGCGGCAGGTATTTTTGCCCGGTTGGCGCATCGCGATCATAAGCCCGGCTATTTACAGGATGTGCCCAGAACCCTCGGGTATTTGCAGCGAGTAAGTGCTAACTATCCGCAGCTTTCAAATTACAACCGCTGGTTGCGTGAGCGCATTATCCCAGCCTGGAAGGACAGCCTATGAGAGCGATGATTTTAGCTGCCGGACGGGGCAGTAGAATGCGCCCGTTAACGGATAATCAGCCAAAGCCTTTGTTGCCGGTAGCGGGAAAACCCTTGTTGGGTTATCACCTGGAAAAGCTGGCAAACGCAGGTGTTAATGAAGTGGTTATTAATCATGCCTGGCATGGTGAGCAAATTGAAGATTTTGTCGGGGACGGCAGCCAGTGGGGTCTGCAGGTTTCATTCTCTGCGGAACCTGAGGGTGGACTTGAGACTGCAGGGGGTATTATTAAAGCCTTGCCACTGCTCGGAGATGACCCGTTTTGGGTTATTAATGGTGATATCTGGACAGACTGGGATTACCGGGATTTACCAACGGATCTGGAAAAAGGGCTGCTGGGACATTTAATTATGGTGGATAATCCGATTCATCATTCAAATGGTGACTTTGCTATTGAAAATGGATTGTTGGTTAATGGGGAAAATGAGAATGATGCCCGTAAAACTTTTTCCGGTGTTGGTCTGTATCGCAAAGAACTGTTGGCGCCATACCCTGAGGGGAAACGGGCATTAAAGCCTTTTTTCGACAGGGCAATTAATAAGAAGCAACTGGCAGCAAGCCATCAGGATGGATTTTGGACAGACGTAGGTACACCGGAACGCCTGCATCAAGTTAACCAGCGGCTGGAGAAATAACATGGTTTGGGGAAAGGTAGTCGGCGCACTGGCTGGCTTTGCGTTTATGAAATGGCCGGGTGCTATTCTGGGGGCGCTCATTGGTCACTGGTTTGATCGGGGCATGGCTCAGGACTTTTCCCAAAAAGGCGCCTGGGGGCGTTTTTTGTATGGGGCAGAGCAAGCCGCCGGGGACGCTAATTTTATTTACACACTGTTCGCAGTAATGGGCCACGTTGCTAAGGCAAAAGGTAAAGTCACCACTAGCGATATTTCTCAGGCTCAGGAGCTAATGCGTCGTTTGAATTTAAATCAGGACGCGACCCGCGAAGCACAGGAAGCCTTTCGCGAAGGTAAAGAACCGACGTTTCCTCTGCAACAAGTCATGAAGGATTTTAGTGCCTCCTTTTACGGTAACCGCGATGTTCTGCAGCTTTTTATGGAGCAGCTGATTGGTCTTGCGTTAAATGACGGTGTGTTGGAAAAGTCAGAGCATGAAGTTTTGGTTAACGTGGCTAAGCACCTTGGGTTTACTCGTTTTCAGCTGGACCAGTGGTTGATGATGGAAAAAGCGGCTTTTCGTTTTCATCAGCATCGTCGGCAGCAGCATCAGCAACAGCGAAAAACCACCAGCCAGGATGAAATAAATAACGCTTATGAAGTGCTTGGCGTAACAGCTCAAAACAGTAACGCCGAAATTAAGAAAGCGTATCGTAAATTAATGGCTCGGCATCATCCGGACAAGCTGGCTTCTAAGGGGTTACCGGAAGAGGTAATGAAGCAGGCTCATCAACGTGCTCAGGACATTCAGGCGGCTTATGAGAAGATCAAAGAAAAGCGCGGCGTCCGTTAAAAAAGGGTGTTAAAACTGGAAAGGTTAAAAGCCGTGAAATTCCAGCCAGCCTTTTATAGTAGAGATTAATTCACGCTGCCCGGTGTTACCGGAATTAACCAGCTGACGCTGGCGGTACGCTGGGTGCTGGTATTTATTCGCTAGTTTTTTACGCAAGGCCCAGTGTTCACTCACCCAACGGTTAGCTTCCGCACTGCGAATATCGAGAACCGGCAGTTGCGACTGGCTAATGCGTTCAGCAAGAGTGCGGTTATACTGAAACTGAGGCACATAAGCGTTAACCAATACAATAGCATCGGGCATTATTGAAGGCTCACTTTCCAGCAAACGCAGGGCTATGTCTGCGGTAATTCCTTCTACTACCCATACAGAAAAGCCCGGGCGGTCCAGGGTTTCGTTCAGCAGCAGAGTCATGCGTTGCTGCAAAGCATTCACTGGTGCCGTAAAGACCTCTTCGTCTGCAGCCTCAGGGAAATGCGTTGTCGTAGCAGGTGTCTGCAAATTGTCTGTACGTATGTCGTTGTCGGGCGGGGTTAAAGCCCAGGTGGTCCAGCCAAAATCCGGTGCGTTTTCATAAACCGGGCGAATATAAAAAGACTGCAGTGGATGGTAGTACCAATCTGG
This sequence comes from Idiomarina sp. UBA3176, assembly GCF_002364295.1. NCBI lineage: Bacteria > Pseudomonadati > Pseudomonadota > Gammaproteobacteria > Alteromonadales > Idiomarinaceae > Idiomarina > Idiomarina sp. UBA3176. The sequence goes on along the minus strand of NZ_DEXU01000024.1, from coordinate 140,730 downwards.
TAAAAGCACCATTTGCCCGCGCTCAAAGGCCTGCAAGTACTCTTTCTTTAACGCCAAATAGCGTTCGCCGTCATTTCCGGTTAACCAATGGAGCTGGTCTTGCGGCAAATAACGTTCTAGGTCGTCCTGGCTTACTGCGGGGTTGATGAAAACAACCGCCAGCAGAATTAATAGATAGCGCTTCATGCAGCCTGTATCGGCTGAAGCGGCGCTAGCTTGAGTGCAAATTGCTAAAACTGAACGGGGCTGAAAAACTCTATAGGTTGTTCGGTTTGCGGATGGGTTACGCCAAGGTATTCCGCATGCAGTAATAAACGCTCAGCAGCAGCGAAAGCATCGCTGTGTGCATAGAATTTATCTCCAAGTATCGGGCAGCCAAGGGCCTGCATATGAACTCTGAGCTGATGTGAGCGTCCGGTATGAGGTGTCAGTTCAAGGCGGCTACAACCGTTATCAAAATCCGTTACACGATAAAAGGTCGTGCTGGGTTTGCCGGTGAAAAAATCCATGTGCTGGCGCGGGCGATTCGGCCAGTCGCAGGACAACGGCAACTCTATTTCCCCTTGCGGAGAAGGTGGTTTGCCCCAAACTCGGGCAATATACCTTTTACTGGTTGTGCGATTCTGAAACTGCCGGTTCAGGTGACTTTGCGCGGCTTTAGTTTTTGCCAGTAAAAGAACTCCGGAAGTTGCCATATCCAGCCGGTGGACCACTCTTATTTCTGGGTGTACGCGCTGTACGCGGGTATAAACCGAGTCTTTATGTTCTGGTCGCTTGCCCGGAACACTGAGCAGCCCGCTTTGCTTATCAACCACCAACAACTGGCTGTCCTCATAGATAACCTGAAGAAATGGCGTTGTCGGCGGCTGATAATGGAGCAGCGTCATTAATGGTTATTCACCAGGATACGCACTGCCTGAAGCGATAACTGCGGGCTCTCCAGCGCCGCCGTAATTTGCTCTTCGCGCCAATTTATCGCCTCTATTTCACTGCTGCGCACCGACGGGTTTTTCTGTCGTAATTCCAGCAAGCGCGTGCGTTCGTGTTGCAGTGCAGCCAGCGCATTTTGCTTTACTTCATCCAGCTGCTTTTGCTGCCACTCACGAGCCTGTTGCTGGCCGGACTGAATAATCTTTTGCGCCGGGTCACGTAACTGACGCAATATCTGTCGCGCGGTCTTTTTATCAATAAAGCTGGATTGTTGGTCCAGCAGCTCGCGTGACACTTTAGCGGACAGCTCCTGACCCTGACCATTAAACAACAGACGTAAACTCTGCAATGGGCAGAACTCCTGCAATGCCGCGGCTTTAGGCGCCGGTACTATGCTGGCAAAGTCCAGTTCCAGGAACCAGCTGCCAGCCGGAATAGCCGGGTTTTTCAGCTCTGCAACGCAGGTGCTGCCAAAGTCATCTGCAGTCAGCAGTTCAAGCGCAGCCTGCACCATGGGGTGATCCCAACTTAAAAAGTCAGTATCTTCAAAGTTCAGTGCGGTCACCCTGTCAAAGGTTATGGTGATGCCATCATCCGGCAGTCCCGGCAGGCTGCCGACACGCATATGCTCACCCGGGCGAATAAACCAGCGCTCTTCATCCAGCACTTCGTTAGTCACGCCAAAACGGTCAAAGAAGGCAATCATAAAGTCTGCCAGAGTGTCGGTATCGCTGTCGCTATGAATTTGTTCTATGATTTTTTCAGCAGTTTCAGGACGACAGGCGTTTAGTGCCTGCAACTTGTCCTGCCCTTCACGGTTCCGTTCCAGCCAGGTTTTGTGCAGTTCTTTCGTCTGCTCCAGCAATTCGTCACTGAGTGGCTTCTGCTCAGCAACAGCCTGCTCAATGTCCTTACCAAAAGCATCGTACAGTTTACGGCCTATCGCATTACATTGAGAGAAGGCGTTCATACCCTGCTCGTACCATGGCAGCAATATGGCTTCCGCCGAGCCTTTGCAGTAAGGCAGGTAAATATCAATATTTTGCTGCTGGCCAATGCGGTCTAAGCGGCCAATACGCTGTTCCAGCAGGTCAGGGTTCGTTGGCAAGTCGAACAGAATCAGTTGATGAACAAACTGAAAGTTACGACCTTCACTGCCAATTTCTGAGCACAGCAGAATAGGGCTGCCGTCTTCTTCGCTGGCAAAAAAGGCGGCGGAGCGGTCACGTTCGGTCAGCGTCATACCTTCATGGAAGGTTGCCGCCTGTACCCCCGCCAGTACGCGCAAGGCTTCCGACAAATCCAGTACTTGCTCTGCCGTTTTGCATATCAGCAGTGCTTTTTCCGAGCGGTTCTGTTTAATGTGATTCAATAACCAGTCAATGCGCGGATCTTCCATCCACCAGGGCATGTCTTCATCGGGTTCGCATTCATCCAGTTCTACCGGATGAAAATGGCGTTCAGGAAAACCGCCAATATCGGCCCTACGGTTACGGAACATAACGCGGCCAGTACCATGTTTATCCAGCAGGTCATCGAGTTCTGCCGGGTCAGTAACAGACTCGGCTTGTTCTGCTAATTCTTTATACTGTGTTTGCTCTTGCTGGAAACTGGCAAAGTCGGAGAACCTGTCCGGGTCCAGTAGCTGCAGTCGCTGGAAATGACCTTCGGCACCTTCTTGCTCCGGGGTTGCCGTTAACAGCAACAAGCCGGGAACCGCTTCGCAAAGGCTTTTAACCGCACTAAATTCCGGTGCCTCGGGCTGTAAATGGTGTGCTTCATCAATTATCAGCAGATCGAATTCCGCCTCAAGCAACGCCTGACTCCAGCGCGACTCGTGCATAAAGCGGCTACTGATAATAATGTGCTGTTCAGTTAAAAACGGATTTTCACTGTCGGCTTCCGCCTGCTCGCAACGCTCATCATCAAACAGAGTAAAGTTCAGCGCAAAGCGGCGGCGTAACTCAACCAGCCACTGATGCATTAAAGATTCCGGTACCACAATTAAGACCCGCTGCGAGCGGCCGGTATTCAGGCGGCGCTTGATGATCATGCCGGCTTCAATGGTTTTACCTAAGCCCACTTCATCGGCTAAAAGCACTCGCGGGTGGTAACGGTCGGCAACAGTTTTGGCAATATACAACTGGTGCGGCAGCAAATGGGTACGAACACCTAATAAACCGGCAACCTCACTGGCCTGATGATGCGCCAGGTGTTCACTGGCTTCGCAGCGCAGCTGATACATATCCAGGCGGTCGGCCTGGCCGG
>NZ_DEXU01000024.1:0-137439 GCF_002364295.1 Idiomarina sp. UBA3176 | reverse complement strand
GGTCGGCCTGGCCGGCCAGTAAACGGGTTAATGCCGGATTACTGTCCACCTGATGTGATAACTGGGTTTCCGGAACCACAACCGGCTCCTGGTTGTCATCGCGTAAACCATGGTAGGTCACAATACCCTGTGACTCTGTCAGCTCCTGAATTGTGAAGCTCCAGCCATCGGCGTGTTTGCCCTGTTGCTGTACTTGCAGTTGATAACGGGCCAGAGGGGCTTCCTGAGCTGAATACAGTCGCACTTCACCGGTTGCGGGGAACATCACGGTTAAGTGACGCCCTTCGGCCTGGGTGATCATGCCTAGCCCTAATTCGGTTTCAGTTTCACTAAGGTAACGCTGTCCAACTCTAAACTCGCTCACTACACACTCCCGCGCGCCATTTACCAAGGTCGCAATGGTACTTAATTCGCTCGCCAATTCCGAGGAAAAATTTATTTCTGTAACCGTTGTGTCATGAATTTTAGGCTAAGCTGTAAGAAAAGAATAATCACATGCAAAGGTACGCGCTAATGACAACAAACGCTGGCAAGTTCTTTATCCTGGATACCAACATTCTTCTGCACGACCCTCTCGCTTTTCTCAACTTCGATGAACACAACGTGGTTATCCCCATGGTGGTTCTGGAAGAGCTCGACAATATAAAAGATCGCAATAGAGATGTGAGCCGCGAAGCACGGGTCGCCATTCGCTCGCTCGAGGAGGTTTTGAAAGAGGCCACACCGGAAGAAATTGTTGCTGGTGTTCCGTTAAACAGGGTGCAAGGCGAGCATACGGCGAACGGAACCCTGGCCATTTTCCCCGACTATCAGCTGGAGCAGACCGAGTCAGTGTTGTCGCTGGCAGAGAACGACCACCGCATTATTCAGGCGGCACTGGAAATTCAACGGGAGCGCTCGCCGGCTGGCGTGGTGCTGGTTACCAAAGACATCAATATGCGCCTGAAAGCCAAAGGCGCAGGTATGAAGTACGTTGATGATTATCGCACCGACCAGCTTATTGACGACATTCGCTTGCTGACCAAAGGGTTTTATAAGTTTGAAGGTGACTTCTGGTCGCAGGTGGGTGAAGTCCAAACGCAGCAGGAAGGCCGCGATGCTTACCACACGGTGAGTCGCGAACTGCTGCCTCAGGTTTTTGCTAATGAATACATTATTGACTCAACTAATAATTTTGCGGCACGGGTGGAAGAATACGACAGCGAAACTGTAACGCTGATGGATTTAAGCGTAGAACGGATGATGTCTTATGGAGCCTGGGGGGTTCACCCGAAGAATATTTATCAGGCTATGGCATTGCACGCTTTACTGGATACCAGTATGGATATGGTGACTCTCACCGGCCCGGCCGGTAGTGGTAAGACGTTTCTCGCCCTTTCAGCAGCATTGCAAATGGTGGTGGAGCAGGGCATTTATGAGAAAATTATCGTTACCCGCAATACGCCTGAAATTGCCGAATCTATTGGTTATTTGCCCGGCACCGAAGAAGAAAAAATGGCACCCTGGCTGTCGGCCATAACAGACTCTCTGGAAGCTCTGCATAAGCAGGATGAGAGCATGGAATCGAGCCTGAATTACATAATGAAAAAGGCCAACATTCAGTTTAAATCGCTGAACTTTATGCGCGGGCGTAGCATACAAAATGCCATTGTTATTCTGGATGAAGCTCAGAATTTAACCGCGTCTCAGCTAAAAACGCTTATTACCCGCTGTGGCGAGAACACCAAATTAGTGGTGTCGGGTAACCTGGCGCAAATTGATAGTTACTATTTAACCGCGGTAACCTCGGGGCTGACTTACATCGTTGAGCGGTTTAAAGACTATCCGGGTAGTGCAACCATCAACTTAAACGGTGTGGTGCGAAGTCCACTTGCTAAATTTGCGGAAGAGCACCTGTAGTCAGTTGAGTGGTACCACGGTGTACTGCTGAGTTTCTACCTGAAATTTAGTCTTTTCGCTAACCTGGCCCATCGGCATTGCTGCGGGGCCAGTTACATCAACCAGCACGTAATTACTCCCTTGGTGTTTAACTGCCGTATCCCCGGGTTGCCTGCTAATAGCAATGCCAAAAACTGCGTGCTCAGGCAAATAAATAATGGCCATTTTGGGCGTTTCGATAATTTGCTTTATAACCGAGGTCATTAAGGTGACTTTGCTGTCGCAGTCCCCCTGATTGTAATAAAGCAACTGGTTTGGAGGGACAAAGCCATCGCCCCGGCTATCCAGTTTGCTGTTTAAGTCGTTGTACGGTATTTGCTGAATAAAACTGGCGACATAGTTGATGTAATTTCTTTGGGTATTCGTACCCAGCTGTTCACCAATGGCCTGTATTAACGGTCTTAGAGTTGGAGTAACTTCACTGGCTATAGCCGGGTGGTCGGGAATAATACCCTGCTCTCCGGGAGGCAGGGTCAACTGACGGTAGAAGTTTGCATCCAGATAGTCATGCCAACGTTCGTTATAGTAATCACGCAAACGCCTTTTGTAGTCGTTAAACTGTTGCTGTTTTTGTGCTGTTCTGGCGTTTGCCGTAACTAACTCAACGGACTGCTGGCGCGGAGTTAAACGAGCCTGAATGCCTTGCCACTGCTGTTGCTTAATGTAACGGTTGAGTTGATGTGCCAGTTCGCGTTGACTGCGTTCACGATTAAACCCGCGGTAACGTTTTAGTGGCTGTAGGAACTCTTTTTTATCGACCTGGAAACTGAATGACTGTTGACGGTCATCGAAATCGCGCCACTGGTAAGAAAAAACAAGTTGTTCGTTATCGGTTTCATTAAGCTGGAAAAAGTTTTGGCTGTAGGCGACAGAGGGGATGACAAAGAGTAACCAGACAACAGCACAGAGTTTATGTGTCATTCTGGTTACTCCCGTTAATTTCTAGAACTTCATTTCTGTAATAGGACTGTCTTCAAATTTAAGGTCAACTTGATACTCGACGCCACCGGCACGAACAAAAAAGTAGGTTTTATCTTTTTTAAAGACTTCCTGCAGAGTTACAATCCGGAAACCCGGGCGACGCTCAGCCGACATGTCCGTTAATTCTACAGAGCCGCGCGAAACCAATATGTTTTGGTAACGAGGACCAGTAATTAAAAGCAGTTTTTTATTTTCATCTTTCAGTAAAATGGTGTTACCGGTTACTGAATAGGGTTCTTCATTACCAAACAAGGCCAGCTCCTATCGCTTTAACTTATTACTGACGACACTATAACGAATTATCGCTTTTTGGCAAATAACCGTTCATAAAATCTTCAACAATAATTAATGCAGCCTGACTATCAACCGCACCTTTTTTCAGTTTACGAAAGCCTCCTTCAGCAAACAGGCTTTCTCGTGCCGAGGTCGAAGTCAGGCGTTCGTCCTGAAATGCTACGGGTAAACCGAAGCGCCCATGTAAACGGTTACCAAACTTTTTGGCTCTTTGAGTTAGCGGCTGTTCGGTGCCATCCATATTTAAGGGCAGACCCACTACCAACTGTTCGGGCTGCCATTCGGCAAACAGCTTTTCAATCAGTTGCCAGTCGGGAATGCCTTCTTTGGCCTTAATAGCTGCTAAAGGCGATGCGGTTGCTGTTATGGTCTGGCCCACTGCAACGCCAATACTTTTGGTGCCAAAATCAAAGCCTATTACTGTGCTCATGCGTGTCCTACATCCGGCCCCAGTTGCCACACGTCAAACCCCAGTTGCTCGGTGGCTTTTCGCCAACGTTCGGAGGGTGGAGTATTGAACAGCAGCTCCGGGTCTGCCGGAATAGCCAACCAGGAATTTTCCCCTAGCTCCTCTTCCAGTTGTCCGGCCTCCCAACCTGCGTAGCCTAAAGTCAGAAGAAACTGCGGTGGCGCAGCCGATGATCCAAGAGCTTCCAGAATATCGCGCGAGGTGGTCACCATAATATCGTCACTCATCTTCTGGCTTGCGCGCCAATTGTCCTGCGGAGGGTGGATCACAAAGCCACGCTCACGGCCTACAGGCCCGCCCTGATAAACGCTGCCCTGTAAGTGCTGGTTATTTTCCGGGTAAACAATTTCCAGTTTATCCAGCAGCGAGGTTACGCTTAAATCGGCCGGCTGATTAATAACTAAGCCCATAGCGCCTTCTTCATTGTGCTCGCAGATATAGGTCACGGTCCGTTTAAACATTGGATCGTTCAGCATAGGTGTTGCTATCAATAAATGGTTCTGCAAACTGTTCATCGATTCACCGACTCCTTAACGATAATCTCTACTTACAACATGGGGGCGCATAGTTGAATTTCAATTCAGTTTTGCTTCTATTGCCTTAAAGACCTGTTCAGCAATATTAATGTCGTAGGCGTTTTCAATTTCGCGCATACAAGTTGGGCTGGTCACATTTATTTCCGTAATGCGATCACCAATAACGTCCAGGCCAACAATAATGAGCCCACGTTTTTTCAGTTCCGGTGCGACTTTACGAGCCAGAGCCCAGTCACTGTCAGATAAAGGCTGAGCGCGCCCGCTGCCTCCGGCGGCAAGGTTTCCACGGGTTTCTCCGGCGCTGGGAATACGCGCTAAAGAATAAGGCACAGGCTCACCATCAATAATTAAAATGCGCTTGTCGCCGTCTTTAATCTCTGGCAAGTACTTTTGCACCATGGCGTAGCGCTGACCTTTCTCAGTCAGAGTTTCAATAATAACGCCTAAGTTACTGCCATCGGCGCCCACTTTAAAAATTGAAGCGCCTCCCATACCGTCCAGCGGTTTTAAAATCACCTCACCATGCTTTTTATGGAAAGCTTTAATGACATCCGCTCTGGAACTCACTAGCGTGTCGGCAATAGAATCCGCGAACCACGAAGTAAAGAGTTTTTCGTTGCAGTCACGCAGGCTCTGCGGTTTATTCACAACCAGGCTACCGCGTTGCTCGGCCAGTTCCAGAATTTGCGTGGCGTATAAAAACTCGCTGTCAAAAGGCGGATCTTTACGCATCATAATGACGTCAAAATCCTCCAGCGGACGGTATTCGCTGTCGCTTAAGCTGTAAAAGTCCGTTTTTTGATCTTGAACACGAATTTCCCGTGCAAAGGCCATTGGTTGACCGTTATCAATAACTAAGTCGCCCATTTCCAGATAAAAACACTGATAACTACGCGCCTGAGCTTCCAGCAATAAACGAAAACTCGTGTCTTTTTCGGTTTTAACGGTGGCGATAGGGTCCATCACCATAGCTAATTTCTTCATGTAAACTCCTTTAGCTTAAGTCGCCAAACTGATACTGCACGGCGGTTAGCGCTGAAAGCGCTGCGGTCTCTGTTCTTAGTACTCTTGGCCCTAAACGCATGGGGTTAAACCCTTGTTGCTCGGCGGCACTGACTTCAGTATCAGTGAATCCGCCCTCTGGACCAATCAATAATTGTATTCCTTTATCGGCCTGCTGAAATGACGACAACGGCTGGGTGGCGGTTGGGTCTAAGGTTAGGCGCAACCCTTCAAAGCTGCTTTCAATAAACTCAGTGAGTTGCTGTGCTGGCCTTACTTGTGGAACCACACTACGGCCACATTGCTCGCAGGCAGAATGGACAATTTTCTGCCATTGCAGCTGTTTCTTCTCCAGCCTGTCGCCACTTAATTTAACACCGCAGCGCTCACTAAACAGTGGGGTAATTTCGGTTACCCCCAGTTCTACCGACTTTTGCAGTACAAAGTCCATACGGTCACCGCGCGAAACAACTTGTGCTAAATGAACATTGACCGATGACTCAGATGCGTTAGCCTGATTGTTGGTTGCAATAAACTGTGCTGATTTTTTTTGGACCGAGGTAATTTTCGCCTCATAGTTCTGCCCGTCACCGTTAAATAAAACAATGCTATCACCTACGTTCAAACGCAATACTTTGATCAGGTGCTGGAAAGCATCCGGACTCAATTCGGTTTCAGTTTGTAAGCTTATAGAGGCGGGGTGATAAATCCGCGGTACTCGCATGTCGTCAGCCTTATTCGGACTTTTAGACGTCCAGAAGTAGAAAAAAATAGAGTGATCGGTTACATTATGCAACCAGTATTAAACGATTTCATTAAAATTAAGGAATAGTGGGCATATGTCACGTCACCTGTTTACCTCAGAGTCAGTGTCCGAAGGGCATCCGGACAAAATTGCCGACCAGATATCCGATGCAGTTTTAGATGCAATTTTAGCAAAAGATCCTAAAGCCCGTGTTGCTTGTGAGACCTACGTGAAAACCGGCATGGTACTGGTTGGTGGTGAAATTTCGACAAAGGCCTGGGTTGATGTCGAAGACTTGGCGCGTCAAACCGTAAAAGATATTGGTTACCGACACTCTGACATGGGTTTTGATGGTGCTTCGTGTGCTGTCTTAAATGCCATTGGTAAGCAAAGTGGTGATATCAATCAGGGCGTTGACCGTGCTAACCCGGAAGAGCAGGGCGCAGGTGATCAGGGCTTAATGTTTGGTTATGCCTCAAACGAAACCTCAGTTTTAATGCCTGCTCCTATTACTTACGCGCACCGGGTTATGCAGCGTCAGTCGGAAGTACGCAATAACGGTACACTGGACTGGTTGCGTCCGGACGCGAAAAGTCAGCTGACCTTCGTTTATGAAAACGGTAAGCCTGTTGCCATTGATACAGTCGTGCTCTCCACTCAGCACCGAGAAGACATTACTCAGGAAACGCTGCGCGAAGCGGTGATGGAAGAAATTATCAAGCCTGTATTACCTGAGCAATGGGTTTCGAAAGACACACAGTTTCACATTAACCCAACCGGCCGTTTTGTGGTCGGCGGGCCTATGGGCGACTGCGGGCTGACCGGGCGTAAGATTATTGTCGACACCTATGGCGGTATGGCGCGTCACGGTGGCGGTGCTTTCTCAGGTAAAGACCCCTCAAAAGTTGACCGTAGTGCGGCTTATGCTGCACGTTATGTTGCTAAGAATCTGGTTGCAGCCGGTTTAGCAGAGCGTTGCGAACTGCAAATTTCTTACGCCATTGGTGTTGCTGAACCAACCTCTATTAGCATTGATACCTTCGGAACGTCTAAGCACTCAGAAGAGCAGTTAATTGCGCTGGTTCGCCGTCATTTTGACTTACGTCCTTACGGATTAATCAAAATGCTTGACCTGGAGCGCCCAATTTATAAGCAGACAGCGGCATACGGGCACTTTGGCCGTGATAACCTGCCGTGGGAGCAAACGGACAAAGCTGCCGATTTACAGGCTGATATTTAAACAAAATTTTGCCTATAAATTTGCTTGTACCCCCTGAAATGTGGAGAATACGCGCATCGCAAGTTGCTCTTCATCTTCCAGGGGGTTTTTCATGTCAGAACGTCAATATCTCGCCAATGCCATCCGCGCGCTTAGTATGGATGCGGTTCAGAAGGCCAAGTCAGGCCACCCCGGAGCGCCCATGGGTATGGCGGATATCGCAGAAGTTCTCTGGCGTGACTATTTAAAACATAACCCTCACAACCCAGGCTGGGCTGATCGCGACCGTTTTGTGTTATCTAACGGGCACGGGTCAATGCTAATTTACTCGCTATTGCATCTGTCCGGTTATGACCTGAGCATTGAAGACATTAAACAATTCCGTCAGTTAGACTCAAAAACCCCGGGTCACCCTGAATACGGCTACACCCCTGGTGTAGAAACCACTACCGGGCCGCTGGGCCAGGGACTTGCAAATGCCGTGGGTATGGCGCTGGCCGAGAAAGTACTGGCTGCGCAATTTAACCGCGACAACCATGAAATTGTTGATCACCACACCTACACTTTCCTGGGCGACGGCTGTTTGATGGAAGGCATTTCGCACGAAGTTTGCTCTCTGGCCGGCACTTTAGGCTTAGGTAAGCTCATTGCCTTTTACGATGACAACGGCATTTCCATTGACGGCGAAGTAGAAGGTTGGTTTACCGACGATACCGCAAAACGTTTTGAGTCTTACGGCTGGCACGTAATTAATAAAGTTGATGGACACGATTCAGCTGCCATAACCCGTGCGATTGATGAAGCCCGTGCGAATGACGACAAACCGACTCTTATTATCTGCAAAACGGTAATTGGCTATGGCGCACCGAACAAACAAGGTTCTGAAAGCTGCCATGGAGCCCCGCTGGGTGACGACGAAATTGTTGCTGCGCGTAAGCAATTGAACTGGCCGCACCAAGCCTTTGAAGTACCGGCCGATGTTTACCAAAAATGGTCTGCGGTGGATAAAGGCGCAGCAGTTGAGTCCTCCTGGAATAAGCGCTGGGTTGCGTATGAGCAGGAGTATCCGCAGCTGGCAAAAGAACTGAAGCGTCGTTTAAACGGCGAACTGCCTGAAGGGTTTGAGAATACGGTGCACAATTACGCGAAGCAGTTACAGAGCAGCCCTGAAGCGGTAGCGACTCGTAAAGCCTCACTGAACGTACTGAATGAATTCGGTCCTAAACTACCGGAACTGCTAGGCGGCTCCGCCGACTTAGCTGGCTCAAACTTAACCTTATGGAACGACGCAAAAGGTATTACTGCCGATGACGCCAGTGGTAACTATGTGTTCTACGGAGTCCGCGAGTTTGGCATGTCTGCCATAATGAATGGCGTTACTTTGCACGGCGGCTTTAAAGCCTATGGGGCTACCTTCCTGATGTTTATGGAATACGCGCGCAACGCCGTGCGTATGTCTGCGCTTATGAAGCAGCCCAGTATTTTTGTTTACACTCACGACTCTATAGGCTTGGGTGAAGACGGGCCGACGCACCAGCCGGTCGAGCAACTGGCTAACTTACGTCAAACACCAAACCTGCAGTGCTGGCGTCCGTGTGACCAGGTTGAAACAGCCGTAGCCTGGGGAGCCGCAGTACAAAGCAATAAAACTCCGTCTGCTTTAGTGTTCAGCCGTCAGGGTATGCAACAGCAAGAGCGCAATGACGACCAGTTAACGAATATTGCCCGCGGTGGTTATGTGCTGAAAGACAGTGACGGCGAGCCGGACGTTATTTTAATTGCGACAGGTTCTGAAGTTGACTTAGCCGTTAACGCCTTTGAGCAACTGACTGAAGAGGGGCACAAGGTGCGCGTTGTTTCTATGCCGTCGACCAATGTGTTTGATATTCAGGATGCTGAATACAAAGAGTCGGTGTTGCCATCGAGCGTGACTCGCCGCGTTGCCGTTGAAGCTGGTATTGCCGACTTCTGGTACAAATACGTGGGGCTTAACGGTGACGTCGTTGGCATGACAACCTTTGGTGAATCTGCTCCGGCCGGCGACTTATACAAACACTTTGGCATTACCACAGAAAACACCGTGGCTGCCGCTAAACGTTTGTTGGGAGCTTAAATGAGCGAACCGGCTCGTATTGCGATTAATGGTTTCGGCCGCATTGGCCGGAGCTTTTTGCGCGCGTTATACGAAAACGGCTATCGCGACAGCGTGCAGGTAGTGCTTATTAACGAGCCTGCGGCGTCGGAAGCGATAGCGCATTTGCTTAAATACGACTCAAGCCACGGTCGTTTTGGAGAAAAGGTAACACAGTCGGGCGATGCGCTGACGGTTGCCGGAGATGATATCGCTTTAACTCATCAGACCGAGATTGAAGCCATTGACTGGCGCGCTCATGAGGTCGATTTTGTTGTTGATTGTACCGGTGTATTTGGCAGTCAGGCCGACGGTCAGCTTTATCTGCAGCAAGGCGTAAAACGAGTGTTGTTTTCTCATCCCGGCAAGCCGGACGTTGATTTCACCGCAATTTATGGCGTGAATGAAAAAGAGCTCACCGTTGACCATAAAGTGGTGTCGAATGGCTCCTGCACAACAAACTGCATTGTGCCGGTCATTAAAGTACTGGACGATGCTTTCGGAATAGACTCCGGTGCGATTACAACCATTCACTCAGCTATGCACGACCAGCAGGTTATTGATGCATACCATCCGGATTTAAGACGAACCCGCGCCGCCGGACGTTCTATTATTCCGGTAGACACCCGGCTGGCACGAGGCATTGAACGAATACTGCCGCACTTAGAAGGCCGTTTTGAAGCCATTGCCGTGCGCGTGCCAACCACCAATGTGACCGCTATGGATTTAAGCGTTACGCTAAACAGCGACGCCACTATTGAGCAAATTAATCAGGTTTTACGTGAGCAGAGCGAGCGGCAGCTGGCGGGTATACTGGATTACACCGAAGAGCCTTTAGTTTCAATAGATTTTAACCATGACCCACATTCATCCATTGTTGATGGCACGCAAACCCGTGTTAGTCACAAGCGGCTGGTTAAGCTGCTGTGCTGGTGTGACAACGAATGGGGTTTTGCGAATCGCTTGCTGGACACAGCAAAAACGATGGCTGAACAAACAGAACATTAAGCTTAGAGAGGATATCGCATGTCTGTCATTGCTATGACTGATTTGGATTTAAGTAACAAGCGCGTACTTATTCGTGAAGATTTAAACGTTCCGGTTAAAGACGGAAAAGTCACTTCCGACGCGCGTTTGAAAGCCGCACTGCCCAGCATTCAGCAAGCGTTGAAAGCTGGCGCTAAAGTCATGGTAATGTCTCATCTGGGTCGTCCAACTGAAGGCGAGTACGACGAAGAGTTTTCGCTGCAGCCTGTTGTTGATTACTTACAAGATATGCTGGATTGCCCGGTACGCTTATGTAAAGACTACCTCGACGGTATTGAACTAAAGGCCGGGGAACTGGTAGTTTTTGAGAATGTCCGCTTTAATGTTGGCGAAAAGAAGAATAATGACGAGCTTGCTAAAAAATTAGCCAGCTTATGTGATGTCTATGTAATGGACGCTTTTGGCACCGCGCATCGAGCTCAGGCATCCACTCATGGTGTGGCTAAATACGCACCAATTGCTTGCGCAGGGCCTTTGCTGGCCGGCGAATTAGACGCTTTAGGCAAAGCACTGGAAAATCCGAAGCGCCCGCTAGTGGCTATTGTCGGTGGTTCTAAAGTATCGACAAAACTGACGGTATTAGAGTCCTTGTCCGGTGTTGTTGACCAGTTAATTGTGGGCGGCGGTATTGCGAACACTTTTGTTGCGGCGGCAGGCCATAATGTGGGTAAGTCGCTTTACGAAGCGGACTTAACCGACGAAGCTAACCGTTTAATGGCGCAGGCAAAAGCTAAAGGCGGCGACATTCCATTACCTGTCGATGTAGTAACAGGTAAAGAGTTCAGCGCAGAAGCCAAGGCAGAAACTAAAGCCGTTAATGCTGTTGCTGACGACGATATGATTTTTGATATTGGCCCTGACACCGCAGAGCAATTAGCGTCTATGCTGAAAAATGCAGGAACCATTGTCTGGAACGGGCCGGTAGGTGTGTTTGAATTTGAGCAATTTGGGCATGGTACAAAAACCATAGCCGAAGCGATTGCGCAAAGCGATGCGTTTTCAATTGCCGGAGGTGGCGACACTTTAGCAGCAATTGATCAATACGCTATCGCTGATAAGATTAGTTATATCTCGACAGGTGGTGGGGCATTCCTTGAATTCCTCGAAGGTAAAACATTACCAGCCGTTGCTATTTTACAAGAACGGGCTAACGACGCCTGAACACAAGTTTTTTAATTAAGGAGTATTTTTATGGCCCTGGTGTCATTACGACAGTTATTAGACCATGCCGCAGAACACGATTACGGCGTACCGGCGTTTAACGTCAACAACTTAGAGCAAATGCGCGCAATTATGCAAGCCGCCGATGCCACTGACAGCCCGGTTATCGTGCAGGCCTCAGCTGGTGCTCGTAAGTACGCCGGTGCACCATTCCTGCGCCACTTAATTCAGGCTGCGGTTGAAGAATGGCCCCATATTCCGGTGGTTGTTCACCAGGATCACGGTACTTCTCCGGCGGTATGTCAGCGTTCTATCCAACTGGGCTTTAGCTCGGTAATGATGGATGGCTCATTGCTGGACGATGGCAAAACGCCTGCAGAGTACGATTACAATGTAAAAGTAACCAGACAGACTGTAGAAATGGCGCACGCTTGTGGTGTTTCTGTTGAAGGCGAATTAGGTTGCCTGGGGTCACTGGAAACCGGTGAAGCCGGTGAAGAAGACGGTGTTGGTGCTGAAGGTAAGTTGTCACACGAACAACTACTGACTGATCCAGAAGAAGCGGCGGAATTTGTTAAAGCAACAAACGTTGATGCCCTGGCAATTGCCTGTGGTACGTCACACGGTGCTTACAAGTTTACTCGTCCACCAACAGGCGATATTTTAGCCATTGACCGCATTAAAGAGATTCATCGTCGCATTCCGGGTACACACTTAGTTATGCATGGCTCATCATCTGTACCTCAAGAATGGCTGAAAATTATTAACGAATTTGGCGGCGAAATTCCGGAAACCTATGGTGTACCGGTTGAACAAATTCAGGAAGGTATTAAACACGGCGTGCGCAAAGTGAACATTGATACCGATTTACGCCTGGCTTCAACCGGTGCTATTCGCCGTCATTTGGCGGAGAATCCGTCAAACTTTGATCCGCGCAAATTCTTTGCGGCAGCGACAACGGCAATGGAAGATATTTGCCGTGCACGCTATGAAGCCTTTGGTTGTGCTGGTATGGCGAGTAAAATTAAGCCGATTAACCTGGAATCAATGTTTCAGCGCTATGAAAATGGCGAATTAGACGCCATTGTTAAGTAACGAAGTACTTTATAAAAGACACAAATAACGAGGTTAGTGTGCGATTTTCTTTATTATTCGCTAGTTTGTTTTTACCTGTTGTAGCGAGTGCTCAAACATTTATGTTTGACGATGCTGATGACATTGATACAGAAAAGGTGGAAGAGTGGGAGGCAAGTGCAGAATTTGGCTTGCTTTATACTTCTGGTAACACCGAAACAGAAAGCCTGAAAGGCAAGTTTACCGCATCGCGGGACGTGCAGAACTGGCGCCACAAAGGCGTATTCGATTATTACACCTCCGAGCAGGAAGATCAGAGCACGGGGGAAACGAACGAAACTGCAGACCGCATGTTCATTTCGGCGCAGAGTAACTATAAGTTTGATCCTGACAGTCGCGACTCATTGTTTGTCTTCGGTTCATACGAAGAAGATGAATTCAGTGGCTTTGATTATCAGGCTACTGTCGCAACGGGTTATGGTGCTCGTTATCGTTACGACGAAGACATTTACGCTGACTACGAAATTGGTCCGGGTTATTCACGTACAAAACCTGTACAGGCTGAAGGTGAACCTCCGGTTGAATCCGATGGCTCAATGATTCTGCGTGTAGCCGGTAGCTTAAACTGGAAAATCAGTGAAAACTCGCGTTTCAGTGCCTTACTGTCGTCTGAAGTTGGTGAAGACAACACGAAGAGCAAAGCTGAATTTTCAGTGTCAGCGAACATTAACAGCGCGTTGGCTATGAAAGTGTCACTGGGGGCTAACCACAACTCTCATGTTTCTGATGAAAGCATCGAAAAGTTGGATACAGAAACGGCTGTTACGCTGGTTTATTCTTTCTAAGAAAACTTAGCGTTATACCTCAGAAAACCTCAGAGCCGTGGCAATTGCCGCGGCTTTTTTCATTAAGCTGTCATAAAAACGTCTTAAGCTAGCCCGGTGATATCAACTGGGCTTATTTATGCGCGTTTCAACTTTTAGTCGTGTTTCTTCTTTTTCTTTGCTGGGCTTGTCGTTGGTGTTTTTGTCAGTGCTTATTTGGGCTAATAGTCAATTGCAGCACTTTGAACAACAGCAGAATATTTACTCATCGATAAAAGAGAAACTGATGGTTGAAGTAGTAACCGAGCTCAGTGGTTATCTGCAATCGGGGAATGCGCTTTTACTGAACCAGGCCGAGGCCTCGGTCAATGAGGTGAACGCCCAGCTTGGTACACTGAATTTAGTCTCCACTTCGGTTATGCAGGAACAGTTGGATATCATCCGCAGCAGAATATCTGACGACTACCGCGCCATAGGTAAACTCTCTGGTCAGGAGGCTGCTCTGCTAGTAAATGCCGAGCGGTCTTTATTTAACGAATTATCTCGTTTGTTTGACTACGTGCAAAAAGGTAGCAGCAATAACCCGGCGGCTGCCGAAACTTATCAAAGTATCGGTAGCGACTTAGTGTTATTAATTGCTGACCTGGTGCATACGCGGGAACGTTTATCTAATGGTGAGGCCGAGGAGCAGGCACTGGAGCAAGTGCTTACCGCTATGCAAAAAGAAATTGCCCGGCTGCAGCAATTACCCAAGCTAGGTGTAAAAGAAGAGCTGCCCGACCAGTCAATGATGCTTGTACCGCGAGAAGCCAAAGAGCTGGGGCCGAAAATCATTTCAGAAATGAACAGCTTAATTCAGCGGTACCCAAAAGAGCTGTCCTCTACATTACAGCTTATTCAGTCGAGACGTGAAGCCTTTGCTTCGATTTCCGATGACATTGCCAACATTCAGTCACTGGCTGTAAAGGTAGAGCAGAGTCTCTTGAAAGATCAGCAAGCCAGCCTGATGCAGATAAAGCTGAGTCTTGTGGCCTTGGTGGCGGTGCTGTTGGTGTTTGCCATACTGAACTTTGTGTTACTTAAACGCATGGTTCTGACGCCTCTGCGAAGCTTACGCAATGCCATGGAGACTTTGTTGGTTAAGCAGGAACTCAACTATTTACCTAACGCCGATCGTGACACCGAGATGGCGGAGATTGCCCGGTTCTTTAACGGCATACTTGAACAGACTCAGCGTAGCGACGAGGAAAAGTCTCAGCAAATGACGGTAGTTAATGAAGCGTTGAAGCGGGTAATACAAGAGTTACAGCAGATTGTGCAATCCTCTGCCGATACGCAGTCATCCGCATCGGATACTATTCACGGTATTACTGAACTGAGCGAATTAACTGAAGAATTAAACCAGTGCACCAATACTCTGGAAAAGAATGCGCTAGATACCCAAGACTCAATGAAACAGAGTCGCCAACATATTCTTAAATTAAGAGACGCCTCAGAGCTGAATGAAAAAGCGATTGAAACGGCCAAACGCTCCGCCGAAGAGCTGGACCATTCGGTAAATGAGGTAAAAGACGCGCTGTCCATTATTTCAGGCATTGCCGATCAAACCAATTTACTGGCGCTGAATGCCGCCATTGAAGCTGCCAGAGCGGGAGAGCAAGGGCGCGGTTTTGCAGTGGTGGCTGACGAAGTCCGGCAGTTGGCGCAGAAAACACAGTCCTCTCTTGGTGGTATTAACGACTCTCTGAACCAACTGACGGACGCATCGCTTTCCATTGAAAAAGGCTACCAGGACATTGCTGAGGCAAGTCATTCGCAACAGCAATTCGTTGAACGCCTGGTAGAAACTGCAAATGAGGTTTCTGCTCAGGCGCAGGCTTCAACCGAGGAAGCTAAAACTTCATTTCGGTTGGCGGAGCAGCAAACAGACAAAGTTAACGGATTCTCAGTGCAGTTACAGCAATTAGTCAACGAAATGGACAACGCACACCAGTTGTTAAGACAAGTGGAAGCTGAAGTGGATACTCAGCGAACTCAAATAGAACGGGCGTTCAGCGAGTGATGAATTAATCAAATCTTACGGTTCCCTTTACCTTTAGATTTCGCTAACATTCGCCGCAGCTAACATCGGCTGAAAAAAATCGGATAATGTTATGTCAGTGAACTCATTTCTTGGGGTATTTGCAAAGTCCCCTATTAAACCGATGATTGAGCACATGGACGAAGTGCACCGCTGCGCTTATGCGCTTAAAGATTTCTTTAAAGCGGTTTATTCGAAGGATTGGAAAAGCGCAGAAGTGGCTCGTGCAACCATCGTAAAACACGAATCAACCGCGGATGATATGAAGCGTAAAATCCGTTTGAACCTTCCCAGTGGCTTATTTATGCCTGTAGAGCGAGCGGACTTGCTTGAGCTGGTTTCTCAGCAGGACAAAATTGCCAATAAAGCCAAAGACATCTCCGGTCTGGTTACGGGGCGTGAGTTGATTATCCCGGAACCACTGATTAAAGATTTTGATGCTTACTTAAACCGTTGTCTGGATGCGACCGATAAAGCCCGCGAAACCATCGGCGAGTTTGATGACTTGCTGGAAACTGGTTTTAAAGGACGCGAACGAGACCTTGTCGATAACTTCATTATAGAACTTGATGCCATTGAAGCCGACACCGATCAACTTCAAATTAAACTGCGTCAGGATCTACGTAAAATCGAGCTCGATATGAACCCTGTAGATGCGATGTTCTTATACCGTATTCTTGACTGGGTTGGCGACTTAGCCGACCTGGCTGAACGAGTCGGTGCACGTTTCGAACTAATGCTAGCGCGCGTCTAAGCGGAGTCTGATTTATGGATATTATTTCTAGCTATAGCGTCCTGCTTATCGGGATGGCCGCGGTTTTCGGTTTCTTTATGGCCTGGGGTATCGGCGCAAATGATGTTGCCAATGCTATGGGTACCTCCGTTGGATCCAAGGCGCTGACCATAAAGCAGGCGATTGTTATCGCAATGGTTTTTGAGTTTGCGGGGGCTTACCTGGCGGGTGGTGAGGTTACCTCAACCATTCGGAAGGGGATTATTGACTCGGCTTACTTTGTCAATCAGCCAGAACTGCTTGTGTTCGGTATGATTTCAGCGTTATTAGCTGCCGGGTTCTGGCTCTTAATTGCCTCTTATCTTGGCTGGCCGGTATCAACCACTCACTCCATTATTGGTGCCATTGTTGGTTTCTCTGCTGTCGGCGTTAGCATGGAGTCGGTACAGTGGGCAAAAGTCGGGGGGGTGGTTGGAAGCTGGGTCGTCACTCCGGCCATATCCGGGTTCATTGCTTACCTCATATTTATGAGTGCACAGAAGCTCATTTTTGACCGCTCTAATCCGTTAGCAATGGCCAAGCGTTATGTTCCTTACTATATGGGGTTAGCGGGCTTTGTGTTGTCGCTGGTCACCATCAAAAAAGGTCTTAAGCACGTAGGGCTGAATCTTGGCAGCATTGAAGGTTTCCTGTGGGCATTAGGTATTGCGGTACTGGTGTTTGCTATCGGAAAGTTTGCCATTGGACGTCTTAAATTTAACCCCTCAGACGACAAAGACATGCACTACACCAACGTAGAGAAAGTCTTTGCAGTACTGATGGTGGTCACTGCCTGTGCGATGGCTTTCGCGCATGGCTCAAATGACGTGGCTAACGCTATTGGTCCTCTTGCTGCAGTGGTGAGTGTGGTAACCAGCGGTGGTGATATTGGCAGTAAAGCGACATTGGCCTGGTGGGTTCTGCCTTTAGGTGCGGTTGGTATTGTTGCTGGTCTGGCTATGCTGGGTAAACGTGTTATTGCCACCATTGGTAATGGTATTACGCACTTAACCCCCAGTCGTGGTTTTGCGGCGGAACTTGCTGCTGCGTCAACCGTGGTTCTTGCCTCAGGTACCGGGCTACCCATATCAACGACTCAAACGCTAGTCGGCGCGGTATTGGGTGTCGGCATGGCGCGCGGTATTGCCGCTCTGAATCTTGGTGTTGTTCGCAACATCGTTATTTCGTGGGTGGTTACCTTGCCGGCGGGTGCCATTATGTCGATTATTTTCTTCTACATTTTAAAAGCAATTTTCGGCGTAGCATAAACTTGCGATAAACGGGCAGCCTGCAACAGTGACAGGCTGCCTACTTTCCAGTAAAATCCGCGCTTCACTACATCTCGCAATTACAGCACGGATATGTCAGATACCAATCATTCTACTTTAAAAGTCAGTGACTTTTCATTTGAGCTACCCGATGAGCTTATTGCCCGCTATCCGCAGGAGCAACGTAGTGCCAGTAGGTTGCTCTCGGTAAAAGCCAGTGAAAACAGCATTGAGCATAAACACTTTAAAAATATTGTGGATGAGATAAACGCCGGTGACTTGTTGGTGTTTAATGACACCCGGGTTATTCCTGCGCGTTTGCTGGGCGAAAAAGTGTCCGGTGGTAAAGTCGAGGTTCTGGTCGAGCGACTACTGGATGACCATAGGGTGCTTGCGCATGTCCGTGCTAACCGCGCTCCCAAAGCGGGTGCTGAATTGCTGTTGGAAGGCCACGTAAAGATAACCATGCTGGCGCGCCACGACGCACTCTTTGAACTGAAGTTTGAACATGACAAGACGGTACTGGAACTGCTTGAGCAATACGGGCATATGCCTTTGCCGCCGTACATTGACCGTCCGGATGAAAGCTCTGATAAAGAGCGTTACCAAACCGTTTATAACCGCGAGCCGGGTGCTGTTGCTGCCCCTACCGCCGGTCTGCATTTTGACGACGAGATACTGCAACAGCTGCGCGATAAAGGCGTGAACTTTGCCTATGTGACTCTGCACGTAGGCGCCGGAACCTTCCAGCCGGTTCGTGTTGAAGACATTAACGACCATGTAATGCACAGTGAGTACGCCAAAGTCAGTGCTGAAACCTGTCATGCCATTAAGCAAACCAAGGCTGAGGGCGGCCGGGTGGTGGCGGTTGGTACAACCTCCGTTCGCTCGCTCGAGTCAGCTGCTCAGGCTTCAGAGTCAGAAGACATTGAACCGTTTTTTGATGACACCGATATTTTTATTTATCCGGGTTATGAATTTAAAGTGGTCGATAGCATGATAACCAACTTTCACCTGCCCGAGTCCACGCTCATTATGCTGGTTTCGGCATTTGTTGGTCGTGATTTAATTATGAAGGCTTATAATGAAGCCATTAAAGAGCGCTATCGCGTTTTTAGCTACGGCGACGCCATGCTGTTACAGCGCTAAACTTAATACACTGAAGTGAATACTTATGACAATGAAATTTGAATTAGACAAAACCAGTGGTCGCGCGCGTCGTGGGCGCATGGTATTTGAACGTGGAACCGTAGAAACGCCAGCGTTTATGCCGGTAGGTACTCTGGGTACCGTAAAAGGTATGACACCAGAAGAGGTAAAAGACACCGGCGCACAAATCTGCCTGGGTAATACCTTTCACCTAATGCTGCGTCCGGGGACGCAAATTATCCAGCAGCATGGCGACTTGCACGACTTTATGAACTGGGACAAGCCTATTCTGACCGACTCCGGCGGTTTTCAGGTGTTCAGTCTGGGTGAGCTTCGTAAAATTACCGAAGAGGGCGTGACTTTCCGTTCGCCCATTAACGGTGAGAAAATACTGCTGACCCCGGAAAAGTCTATGCAGGTTCAACGCGAGCTGGGTTCAGATATTGTCATGATATTTGATGAATGCACGCCGTTTCCTGCCACGCAGGCAGAAGCACGCAGTTCAATGGAGCTTTCGTTGCGCTGGGCCGAACGCTCTAAACAAGAACACGGTGAGAGCAAAGCCGCGTTGTTCGGTATTATTCAGGGCGGCATGTACGAAGAGCTGCGCGATATTTCTCTGAAAGGTCTGACCGATATCGGGTTCGACGGTTACGCTATTGGTGGTTTGTCGGTAGGTGAGCCGAAAGAAGATATGATGCGCATTTTAGAGCACACTGCGCCGCAAATGCCCGAGCAAAAACCTCGCTATTTAATGGGTGTGGGCAAGCCGGAAGACTTAGTTGAAGCCGTGCGTCGCGGCATTGATATGTTCGACTGCGTTATGCCAACGCGTAACGCGCGTAATGGTCACTTATTTATTAGCACTGGCGTAGTAAAAATTCGTAATGCAGTGCACCGTACAGACACCTCTCCGCTGGATGAAAACTGCGACTGCTACACCTGCAAAAATTATTCGCGGGCGTATTTGCACCATTTGGATCGTACCAATGAGATGTTGGGGTCACGCCTGAATACCATTCATAACCTGCGCTTTTATCAAAAAGTAATGAGTGATATGCGCGACGCACTGGATGCCGGTACTTTTGATGACTATGTAAAAGAGTTTTACCGCTTAAGAGATCAATCCGTCCCGGCACTGGACTGAGACTTATCGATTTCAGTACGTAATTGCTGGTAGCGATCGACATCAGGCTGGTGCTTGATCGCTGCTTCTACTGAACTCAGCGCAGATGCTTTCCATCGTTCAACTAAATGTGGTTGTTCGCTATTAAGTTCAGCGAGACCTAAATACATTTCTGCCCGCAAATAATGGGCAGCCGCTTTTTCTTCATAGATATCCGGGTTACCCAGTTCATTAATGGCATTAAGCAGCATAGTCGTGCGTTGTGAGCGGGTAAAAATGTTGTCTGAACTTAGCACAAAATGAGCGCGTTCAGAGTGGTACTTCAGCAGCTCAGGACTGCTTGCTACAGCGTCGTCGAAGTGGGTAAGCGCTAACTCAGCCTGCTCCGCTGCCTGTTGAAGCTGGCCGCCGTTGGCAAGATGTCGTGAATAATGAGCAAAAACAAGCGCATGTGCGTATTGGTTCTGTTCAACCGAGTAACCATCCAGCAAATGTCGGTTTGTCTGCTCCCGCAAAAAAATGAACAAGACAAAAATAATAACCAAAATGGCAGCACCACCAGCCCCCAGCCAGAAGAAACGTTTTCTTAACTGATAGTTTCGGAGCCAGCCATCAAGCTCCTGCTGAAGCTCACGGCAATGTTGAAAGCCCTCGTTCGGTTCTGCGGAGAGTGCCTTCTTTATTATGCGACTGAGTTCGGCAGGAAGTCGGTTACGGTGCGCTATTGGACGCAGAAAAAACTGCTCCGGCTTCATGTTGGTCAGTAACGACAAAAGTAACGCGCCCAGTTGGTATATATCGCGCTTAATGGTTGTGGGTGAACTCGGTGCCGCAATGCTCAAATCTACCAGAACCGCGGAATTATTGCTCTCGCCTTCAGCATTGTCTGCTGAGCGGATCATAATGTTCTGGGCGGTAATATCGTTGTGAGCGTAACCGGCCTCGTGCATACGACAAACCCCGTCAGTAAGAGATTTAACCACTTTGGCGGCGTCATAAACAGACAGGCAGCTGCGTTGCTTGCTTAAAGGTTTGCCTTCAATGTACTCAAGCACCATAAACAGTGAAGAGGAAGAAACTTCCGGTTCGCCAACATCAAACACGCGGCA
This sequence comes from Idiomarina sp. UBA3176, assembly GCF_002364295.1. NCBI lineage: Bacteria > Pseudomonadati > Pseudomonadota > Gammaproteobacteria > Alteromonadales > Idiomarinaceae > Idiomarina > Idiomarina sp. UBA3176. The sequence goes on along the minus strand of NZ_DEXU01000024.1, from coordinate 116,514 downwards.
AAGAGCAGGGTGGTCAACACTGGATAACAAACGCGCTTCATTTACCAGCCTGTGGCGGCTGACAATAGAGGGCGAGCGGGCAAACTTAATCGCAACCGTGCGTTTTAAACGCTGGTCGTAGGCTTTATAGACCAGGCCACTACCACCTTGTCCCAGCAATTTTATTGACTGGTAACGCGCTGGTATTGGATAGGGAAAATTGTTGTCCGGATGCACTTCAGCCAAACTCGTATCCTTACTACTTAAGCTCAAATCCAGTCTAACGATGACAAACACCAAACAACAGGTTTTGAGGAAGAGCTTACAGTGTATGCATTAAATGACGTCAATTGACATCAAATAAAAATAATTAGTCTGTGGCTTAAAAAACCTTAGATATAAGCTATGATGAGTTTCATAAAAATAATAAAGCAGGGGTTAACACTGATGCGGGAGAACAGCGATGTTTTGGCAAACAGTGGATTCAGGCAGTCCGTCGAAGTCCAGATTAAAGATAAGCAGAGCTATAAACGCTTAAATATGACGCTGGTGGGTCAACAGCATCCCGATTATCTTATTCTGGAACTTTCCAGACAGTATTGCTGGCAAGATATCTTGCCAATGCTGGCTACAGAAAAGAATGTTGCAATAAAAACGGTCTCTCCAAAAGGCGAGCAGGTAACCGGCGTGGTCGACATTCTCCACATTACTCAATACCCACAAAAACTTTTGTTTGTCAGTTACCCCAGAAATGCCAGTGTGGAAATTCTGCGGTCGTCACCAAGGGTTGGCGTAAATTGCGATGCAAGACTCCAGCTGCAGCTAAAAGATAAACTCGGTGAGCCTCTTACCGGTAAAATTGTGGATATTTCCAATAAAGGCATCGCATTTAATTACTTTGGCACCTCGCCGGTTAATATCGAGGACAGCAGAGGCTTAGAAGCTGAAGTCAGAGTCAAAACAGACGACGAAACCATTTTGCTTCAGCAATTGATAACCCGAAGTATTAGGTCGGTCGGCCCACAGTTATGGCAACTCGGTTTGTCGTACAAAGAAAAACCAAATAATTTACAGGATTTAGTCAGTACGCTTTTCCTGCACTCTACGCCAGTCCGCGAACTGCTTAGCGATAATGACCCTGGATGGGATGCTTCGGATAACACTTTACAAGGCGAATCTGAGTCGGTACAATTCAGCACCAATTGAACCCGTAGTGGTTAATTTTTAACCGAAACAGATAATTTACCCGAGGTGATTTTTTAATGCCAGTCGTTAAAGTGAAAGAAAACGAGCCGTTTGACGTAGCTTTGCGTCGCTTTAAGCGCTCTTGTGAAAAAGCAGGTGTTCTCTCTGAAGTTCGTCGTCGCGAGCACTATGAAAAGCCGACTTCAGAGCGTAAGCGCAAGAAAGCTGCTGCGGTAAAGCGTCACGCGAAAAAACTGTCTCGTGATAACGCTCGTCGTACTCGTCTTTACTAAGACCATACCTACGACAATTTGAGTGTTCACTTTTCCGTAAAGTGCTGAAAGCCGTGACTATATCGTCGCGGCTTTCGTGTTTCTGCTACTTTTTGTTTTCGCAACTTTCTTGTTTTCGCAACTTCGGTATTGAAACAATATGGCAGGCCTGATCCCCAAAAGCTTTATCCATGACTTGCTCGAACGAGCAGACATTGTTGAAATAGTTGATAGCCGCGTACCGTTGAAAAAGGCCGGTAGAAACCATCAGGCCTGTTGCCCGTTCCATAATGAGAAAACGCCGTCGTTTACCGTTAGCCAAGACAAGCAGTTTTACCATTGCTTTGGCTGTGGGGTGCACGGTAACGCTATTGATTTTCTAATGGAATTTGACGGTTTAAACTTCCCCGACGCGGTGGAAGAACTGGCCGGCATTATGGGAGTGGAGGTTCCTCGGGAACAACCGGAGAACCCTCAGCTAGCACAAAAGAAACAACAACAGATGCAGGACGACTCGGAGCTTATGAGTAAAACAGCTCGTTTTTTCCAGCATCAGTTAAAGCACCATGAAAACTCAAATCGGGTTATAGACTACTTAAAAGGTCGGGGTTTAAGCGGCGAAACGGTAAAACGTTTTCAAATTGGCTATGCACCCGACGCCTGGGACGGCCTGCTAAGCACATTTGGTAGCTCGGCCCCGCAACGCCAGCAGTTACTGGAATTAAAGCTTATTAACCGTAACGAGAAAGGCCGGCATTACGACTTTTTTCGTGACAGGGTCATGTTTCCTATTCATGACCGGCGTGGCCGGGTGGTGGGCTTTGGTGGTCGCATTATTGATGGCGACGGACCTAAGTACTTAAACTCTCCGGAAACCCGCCTGTTTCACAAAGGCAGTGAGTTATACGGTTACTGGCATATGCAACAGGCCGTAAGGAAACCAGAACAGGTTTGTATTGTCGAAGGGTATATGGACGTGGTGGCTTTGTCCGAAGCGGGCATTCACTACGCCGTTGCGTCGTTGGGTACGGCTACTACCAGTGAACAATTACAGCGTTTATTCCGTACTAGTGGCAGAATTGTTTGTTGTTACGACGGTGACCGCGCAGGCCGCGACGCTGCCTGGCGTGCATTAGAAAATGCGTTGCCACTGTTGCGCGACGGCCTGGATATGGCGTTTCTGTTCTTGCCGGAAGGTGAAGACCCAGATTCAGTTGTGCGCGAGCACGGTGCCGAAGCCTTTGAGCGTGAATTAAAAAAGGCGACACCATTCACTGAATATTTCTTCGAGCATTTACAGGCCGACATTGACGTTAGTAGCGATGCCGGACGCTCTCAATTACTGAATATTGCAAAACCCTTAATTGAGAAAGTGGCGAGTGAATATTATCGCGACACCTTAATGCAGCGGTTAGCAGAAAAGCTTCGCCGCGAAACGTCGCAACTGGAGCGTCAGTTTGAAAAGCCGCAACGTCAGTCGCGACCAAAAGAAAGCGTAAAAATGACGCCGTTACGCAAAGCCATTGCTTTGTTACTGCAATACCCGCAACTGGCGCAATCGGTTCCGGTTCGTGAGGAACTACGAGAACTGCAGGTTAGCGGCATTGATTTACTAATAGCTTTGCACAAGCAGTGTGCAGAACGCCAAATGACCACGGCGCAGGTGTTAGAAGGCTGGCGCGATACCGAGTATTACCAGCCTTTGCAGAAACTCGCGTTATGGCAACATCAGCTTGACGAAGATAACGTTGAGCAAGAATTTAACGATATATTTATTTATCTAATTGACCAATATTTTGAGCAGCGCGCGAACGCACTTTTAAAGAAAGAGCAGGAAGGTGCATTAACACGAGTTGAGCGTCAGGAATATCAGACGCTGATTCAGTATTTAAGTAAGGCAAGATAGTACATCAGGGTACGCCTTACGCTAGCTTCAAAATCAGTATTCTGATATACTATTTGGTCATTTTGGATACTCTACATTCACAGTCACAGGTGGAACGTCTGTATGCAGCAGAATCGGCAATCGCAACTTAAGGTCCTTATTGCGAAAGGCAAAGAACAAGGGTTTTTGACATTTGCTGAGGTCAATGACCATTTACCGCAGGAAATTGTTGATTCCGATCAGGTTGAAGACATTATTCGCATGATCAACGACATGGGTATTCGCGTGTTTGAAAGCGCACCCGATGCCGATGATCTGATGATGGCAGAAAGTGCTGCAGATGAAGACGCTGCCGAAGAAGCTGCGCAAGCATTAGCCTCTGTCGATGGCGAAATTGGCCGCACAACTGACCCAGTGCGCATGTACATGCGTGAAATGGGGACCGTTGAGCTACTGACTCGTGAAGGCGAAATTGACATTGCCAAGCGTATTGAAGAAGGCATTAACCAGGTTCAGTGCTCTGTTGCAGAATACCCGGAAGCCATTAACTTCTTGCTTGAGCAGTGGGACTCTTACGAAGCCGAAGAGCTGCGCTTAACCGACATTATTTCCGGATTCATCGACCCAGACGAAGTAGACGAAGCGCCTGTAGCCGCTACTAACGTTGGTTCTGAACTTCCAACCGAAGAGCTGGAAAAATCAGACGACGATGATGACGAAGACGAGGAAGAAGCGGATACTGGTATTGATCCGGAATTTGCACGCAGCAAATTTAATGCACTGCGCGAACAATACGAAGCTACACGTCAGGCGATTGCTAAGCATGGCCGTGATGGTGCCGGTGCTCGTGTTGAAATCGATAAGTTAAGCGACTTATTCAAACAGTTCCGTTTGGTTCCTAAGCAATTTGACCGTTTGGTTAAAGACATGCGTGCCATGATGCAGCGTGTTCGTGTGCAGGAACGTATTATTATGAAGATAAGCGTTGAACAGGGCGAAATGCCTAAACGCAACTTCATGAAAGCTTTTGCTACCCATGAAAACAACATGGCCTGGGTTGATAAAGAAATTGACTCTGGTGCAAGCTACTCCGACACATTGAAAGAAGTGCGCGGCGAAATTGAACGCTGTGTAAACAAGCTGGTTGATGTTGAACGCGAAACTGGCTTAACCATTGGTAAAGTTAAAGAAATTAACCGTCGCATGTCCATTGGCGAAGCCAAAGCGCGCCGTGCGAAAAAAGAAATGGTTGAAGCTAACCTGCGTTTGGTTATCTCCATTGCGAAAAAATACACCAACCGCGGCTTACAGTTCCTGGACTTAATTCAGGAAGGTAACATTGGTTTGATGAAAGCCGTGGACAAATTCGAATACCGCCGTGGTTATAAGTTCTCAACTTATGCAACCTGGTGGATCCGTCAGGCAATTACCCGTTCAATTGCGGACCAGGCGCGTACTATTCGTATCCCGGTTCATATGATTGAAACCATCAATAAGCTGAACCGTATTTCTCGCCAAATGTTGCAGGAAATGGGCCGCGAGCCACTGCCGGAAGAACTGGCAGAGCGCATGATGATGCCGGAAGACAAAATTCGCAAAGTACTGAAAATAGCGAAAGAACCTATTTCAATGGAAACCCCAATTGGCGACGATGAAGATTCGCATCTGGGTGACTTTATTGAAGACAGCACGCTGGACTTGCCAATTGACTCGGCAACATCAGAAAGCCTGCGTAACTCGGTTCGCGATGTGCTTGGTGGTTTAACGGCACGTGAAGCGAAAGTATTGCGTATGCGCTTTGGTATTGATATGAATACCGACCATACTTTAGAAGAAGTGGGCAAGCAGTTTGATGTGACGCGTGAACGAATTCGTCAAATTGAAGCCAAAGCATTAAGAAAGCTTCGCCATCCAAGCCGCTCAGAGCAGCTTAAATCGTTCTTGGATGAGTAAGATATTCTCTGACAAAGGAGGCAGCATGGGTAACAACCGTGACAATTGGCCGAAACGTATTATTGACTCGCATTTACACATTTATGATGACGAGTTTCCGCTAATTGAAAACCAAGGTCATATCCCTGAGCCTTTTTACATTGATGACTATCGTAACCTGGTACGTGGCATGCCTATTGAAGGCGGAGTCATTGTGTCAGGTTCGTTCCAGGGTTTTGAACAGCGCTACCTGAAAGCCGCGCTGGAGAACCTGGGCAACAACTTTGTGGGTGTTACCCAGTTGCCGGGAACTGTTAGCGATGAAAAAATTCAGCAGTTGAAAGAGCACGGCATTCGCGGTGTGCGCGTTAACTTGAAGCGCGGTGTGCATCGTGATATTGAAGGTATTGTTGATTTTGGTAAGCGCATTTGGGACTTAGCCGGATGGCACCTGGAAATCTATGTTGACAGCCGCGAGCTGGACGACATGGTTCCTACTCTGCTTAAACTGCCGAAACTCAGTGTTGACCACCTAGGTATGGCGAAGTCGGGCTTGTCTCAGGTTCGTCGTTTAGCCGAAGGTGGCGTAAAAATTAAAGCCAGTGGTTTTGGTCGTACTGAAGTGAATATTGAAGAGGCCATTAAAACCCTGAATGAAACGAACCCGGACGCGTTGATGTTTGGTACCGATTTACCGGGCACACGCAGTAATCGTTCATTCGAGCCTTCAGATATCACCAATATTGTGAATGCTCTGGATAGCGAAGAGGCAGTTGATAAAGTCTTTTATCAAAATGCCCGCAGTTTTTACAATTTACCTTAAAAATAGAGAGTGAGGTAAGTGCAGTCTCTCTCATCTCACACTAAACATAACCGCCGTCTGGCTATTGCGTTAATTGCAGTGGCTGTCGGCGGTTTGCTAGTTGCGTTCTGGTTTTCTGCAGGCGAAACCCTGCAGCGCAATCAAAATGCCATGAGTCGCTCCTGCCAGAATGTGCAATTAGCGGTAAATAGCCTGTTCCCTGCTTCTGAATCACCGCAACAACAAGTAGCCAACCCCGACTTAATGCATCAGGCGCTCAGCGACGCTATAGCTGACACTAAGGGCGTTAAAGGTGGTTTCTGGCACACAGCCCAAGGCTTTATGGGCTTCGCATTCCCAACCAGCGGCAGTAGCGCCTCGGAAATTGGCATTAGTAATGACGATGTTCCTATTGTTCGTTCCGCAGTACAGCGCTCTTTAGAGCAGCAACGCGAGGTAGTTTCGGTACAGTCGAATGACCGTGTGGCAACCGTGGTCGCCGCCTGCCCCGAGACCAACCATTACAACCTGGGCATTTGGCTGAAAAAAGAAGTGCAGCTGGTACCGGCAGACTTCTCTATTATTGTCAGCGTACTCTTTGTTTTGCTGGCCATTATTGGTGGCATATTGGTGGTGTGCGAGTCGGTGTTTAACCGCAACTGGCACTCTGAACGTGACCGCATTGTGGTGCAGGCCGAAGACAGCTCTCAGGCCGTTACCGTTACCACCGAGATACCAGAAATTCAGCCATTATTGCTGTTGTTGTACCAGGCGCGTCAGAAAATTCAGGCCAAAGAGCGTGAGCTTAGCCAGCAGATGAACAAAGTTATTATGGCTAACCAGAAAACCCTGGTAGGGCGCATTGCGCGCTCAATGACAGCGCTGGTATTAGCCGATTTGGAAGACATGCAGCGCAAGCTCTCAAAAATGAGTGAAGACGACATTAAGGGCAAGGTTTCGCAGCTAACCGAACTGTTTAATTCGTTTGAGAAAGTTACCTCAGAAATGGGCAATGGCAAAGCCGTGTCACTGGATGTAGAAGACTTTCTGCAGAACCTGGCCGACTACCACGAAGGCCATAGTAACGAAAAAGATATTACGCTAACCGCCATAGCAGAAAAAGGGCTGAAGCTAGAGGCTGACCCCTTACTTGTGCGTTTTGCAATGGACTATTTAATACGCCATATAATGAGCTTTGTGCCGGTAAATTCCGAAATTATGTTGCAGGCAACTGCTGAAGAAAACTTTATAAAAATTGCCGTTAGCGACGAAAGCACGGGCATAGAAGAGAAAAACAAGCATTTACTTTTCCACGCCGACGAGCTGGCACCAACCCAGTATGGCATAGGGCTTAAGGTAGTGCGGGACACACTGCACAGCCAGGGTGGCGACATCAGTTATGAAAAAGTTGATAAAACTTCACGATTTAACGTGCTGATACCCATGACAAAAGCCTAAAAAGTTCGTATAATTTGCGCCGCTTCACAGCTTCCAATCAAAAATGGCCCCTTAGCTCAGTGGTTAGAGCACCCGACTCATAATCGGTTGGTCCCCAGTTCAAATCTGGGAGGGGCCACCATTTTTAAAGGCTTTCAGTATTAGTTATTACTAATGAAAATTAGTTGGTGAGTCGATGGTTTAACTACAAGATTAATGTCGATTTAACTAACACTGTCAATTAGAGTCGTGAGCGTTTATAGGCCGCATAGGCTTGAACGTGCTGTAGAATGATTTTTAGCGAATCTTTATTGTCTAGCTGGTCGCAGGGTAAGCCGTTAATATTCTCAAGATCTTCCGATGGATAAAGTGGTTTTTCAAGCCACTTCCAAGCTTTAGCAGGACTTGCTTCTAGGGTTTTATCACTTAAAATTGATATAATTTTTTCAATTTCTTCGGGGTGCTTGAACCAGCTAAAAGGCCTTATTGCCGATTTTCTTGCGCCTCGAACGCGGCAAGGCATCTGAGACTGAGCAAGCTCACATTCATCTATAAAATGAATAGTCCAATCGGATAGGGTGCTTAAGCTATTATTGGGTTTACGGTAGTCTTCGTACCGTTTTATAGGAATAACAACACCTATTTGTATTTGACGATGACGGTTTAGTTTGTTGTATTCTCGAATTTTCTTTAGAGCAGGTACAAAGTCTGTGTCGTTCGTTACAAAAACGACTTGTTCTAGCTCTGGTTCCATCATCGCGTCGTAAACAGCTTCAAGCGCAAGGTGAACATCACTTTGTTTTTCTTCCATTTTCCAGATTTTAATGCGTTCAGAAGCGCGTGGCTCTAACTCCCTACCGTCGTTACCGTACTCTACTTTAGGGAATTTTGTTTTATCAATTGAGTAGCTACCTTTGAAGGTTTCCAGACGGTCACCCAAGTGGAGCTTGAGAGCTAAGTGATAAGCACGTTGATCATTAAGAGAATTGGAGTCAGCAGCTGCTCGTTGACTAATTTCAGCTGTGAAAAATTTAACTGCAAGCGGGTCTAACTTCGAATTCGGAGCGCCTGAGCGAGTGAGAAGTTTTTCAGATAACGAGACTGGGTTAAGCCATTTATAGGGAGTCCCCTTTAAACAGCCAAAATACAAATTGTAGCCATCGATATAAATTCTTGTTCTCAAACTTTCCATCCCTGAAATGAAAAAACCGACGCAAAGGTCGGTTCTTTCGCCCAACTCCAGGGGTCTGTATGTCGCCACGCGTGGAAGATGGGTAAGTTGTTGTATAAAGTTATACTATTAGTTGACAATCTGCAAGGTGTTTTACGTAAAATCTTTCTAGCGATCTTCGAATTTAAAAAAATCTGTGAATTGTAGTGGTCAACTAAATGTGGTCACTTAATTAGAAGCACTACTGTCACGCTAAAACACATCTCACCCCATTCGTGCAAAGCGCTGCTGTCGCCAATGAGTCAGTCGGGGCAGTAGCAGTCCTGAAATGACAACCGCCATACCAAGCAGCTGTAAACCGGTAACGTTCTGGCCAAAAGTGACGGCGGTAAGTGCGGCGAAAATGGGCACGAAGTTGAAAAACAAAGAGGCGTTTGCGGCACCAAGCTGTTTGACGCCGGAAATCCATAAAAGGTAGCCACCCACGGTGCCAAAAACACCAATAAAGAGTAAGTCGGCTAAGACAATTTGGCTTATTGCCAGGCTTTCCTGAACAGGGTGGGCTTCCGCGCTAAACGCCGCTACTACAGAAATAACGCCAAGGCCGGCTAACATGCCAATAAAGGTATAGGGGATCATAGGCATCCAGCGGCTAATACCTTGTGTTAAGTAGGTGTAGAGGCTCCAGCACAACATACCTAAAAAGATGATCTGGTCACCGTGGTTAAATTCGAAACTGAGTAAGCGTTTCAGTTCGCCGTTAGTCAGCACTAGCAACACGCCCGACAAGCAAACCACCAGGCTGAATACGGCACCGCGGGTCAGCAGCTTACGCTGTAATAAAGAGCCAATTAGCGATGTGGTTAACGGGCTTAGTGCCATAATCAAAGCGCCATTGCTGGCGTTGGTTTGAGCCAGGCCGGTGAATAGCCCTAGGTTGAGTCCGCCTACGCCTACAACTGAAACGCCAACGACCCACAGCCATTGTTTAGCTTTTAACTCGGGTATGGGTATGCGCTTCCACTTTATAAAGGCAAACAGACAAGCGGCGGCTATAGCAAAACGCCAAATAACTAACGTCAGGGCGTGAACTTCTCCCAGAGCGTGTTTGCCTACGTGAAAGGAAGCTCCCCAGAAGAAAGCGCATAATAGTAATAGCAAAACAGCGTTTGTATTGGCTGAGCGGTTCATACGTATCTCCGCAGGAAGAAACTTGAGAAAACATGGCTGACAGTGTATAGATTCTATTTACGGTATAAATAAGAGAAAATGGGAGTTAAAATTCCAAATATGAAACCTAATTACTCACTGGATGACATGCGCTGCTTCTGTATGGTGGCGCAGTATGGCAGTTTTAAACAAGCGGCGGTTGCCTTACAAATGCCGCTTTCCACGCTCAGCCGCAGAATTGCCAAGCTGGAACAAGACTTAGCGTTGCGGCTTTTTAATAGGGACGCTCACCGTGTGCAACTAACCTTTGCGGGGCAACGGTATTACCGCAGAAGTGCGCCTATTTTCGACGAGCTGGACAATGTGGCTGCGTGCCTGCAGCAAGACAGAAACGAGGCCAAGGGTACGATAAGAATTTCTGCCCCAATTAATTTCAGCGTTCAGGTACTGGTTCATCATTTTAATGCGTTTATGAAGCAGTATCCGGACATTGAGCTCGACTTAAAGCTATCAAACCAAACTATCGACATTGATGAAGAAGCCATGGACTTGGCTTTTCGCATTGGTCATCACAGCGCAACTCACTGGATTGGCCGACAGTTAACCAATATTCGTTTTGCTATTTGCGGTCCGGCAAATTTGGACGTATCCCACATAAAGGCTCCCGCCGACTTAGCCGGGTTACCCACGGTGCTGTGTTCGCCTATGCTGACCTGGAGTCTGCAGCATATTCACTCGGGTGAAAAGCAGGCTTATACGGCTACCGACAACATACGCTTAAAAGTGGATGACATGAGTTTACTGACTGAAGTGATAGCCGGTGGCATAGGTGTTGGTTTTATTCCCGACTACCACGCGCAACCTCTGCTCGAGTCGGGCAAAATTCAACACATTTTACCGGACTGGAGCAACCAGGCCCGCGGGTGTGAAATGCTCTACCGGGACAGAGACAATATTCCATATAGGGTAAGGCTGTTGATTGACTTCATGCTACAGCGTTTCCAGGGTAATGATGGAGTGATGTAAATAGCAGCAATCAGCCAGCTTCCCCGCAGAAATTTCACATTTACAGTTTATTTACATTAAGGAATATAATAACCTTAACTTGTTAAAGATAAGTAATACCCCTCAAGTCATTTTATAGGTTCCTGCCGTGGATAAAATCAGTTCATCACTCATTAACTTCTTTGCATACGCGCCCGTGTGTTTTCTGGCTGTGTTTTGCTTGAGCAGTGGTGTAGCTGAAGCGCAGGAGAAAAGCTATTCCGACTGCGCCTACATAGAGTTCGACGACGTCGACCCCAGCACTCTCACTCTGCAAGAACGCATTGCGCTTGAAGAGGCGGCGCTGTTTGCCTCTTTAGATGACTCGGCAGAGTGTATGGAAGAGGCCACTGCGTCGGCTTCCGGCAGCCTTGCTGATGCTGCCAGTGGTAGCGGTTCTGGTGCTGCAGGTGGTGCTTCGGGTTCTGCCGGCAGCTCGGGTAATAGCGGCGCAAACTCGAGTGAGCAGCAACAGCAATCTACATCAACGGCATCGGAAACTTCGGTGGATACAAAAGATCATAAGCGTGGCAACAGCGGTGGCGGCAGTTCTGCCGTATGCGACGCAGTGAAAGAAGGCATGGCTTCGGCAACAACAGAAGCTGAGAAAGAGCATTTTAAAGGCTTAATGGCTGAGTACGGATGTTAATAATTAACGGAAGAAGAACATGAATACACTAGCTCAACTAAAAAAACTAAAACGATTTTCAGTCGTTATGACGCTTTCAGCAATGTTTACATTAGCAGGCTGCCAGTCAACCCAAACGAATGTTACCAGCGTTGGCCCAAGCATGAATGGTCCGTCAGACTCTAAAGCCTTGGGCAAAGAAGAGCGTAGCTACAGTTACAACTCTAATGTTTACCTTAATGTGGCTATTCCTGTGTTTGACCCGGGTTTGCCGAAAGACAGTTCCGGCAATATTGATGATGAAGCCATAGTTGAAGAAGACATTTGGCCACAGGTACGCCGTTTAGAAGCGAACCGTTTCGCCGTAAATACCCGCGAAGCACTTTCTGACACGGAAGCCTTTGGTGCTGTGAATGTTACTCCCGATGCGAATGTCAGCGCCGATGTTTACGTCCTGGGCAAAATTAATTACTCAGATACCGAAACCGTTGAAATTGGTGTTCGTGTTATGGACGCCAGTAACCAAATTTGGGGCGAGGAAGAGTTTGAGTATCAGGTAGGCGCAGGCTTTTACCGTGACGCGTTAAGAAAAGGTGAAAACCCATACGGCCCAATTTTTGAAAGCATTGCAGGTTATGTTTATGACTTGCTAATTCAAAAGTCTGAAGAAGAGAAGAAAACCATTCAGGCGGTTTCAGATATGCGTTACGCCTCTATGTACAGTCCTGAAGCCTTTGGCGGCTACCTGGGAGAGTCCAGCAGCTTCTTCTCGAACCGCTCAACGATTACGCTGAACGGAGCTCCGGCTGAATCAGACCCAATGTATCAGCGGGTTAATGTGATTAAAGCGAAAGACCAGCAGTTTGTTGATTCATTGCAGGACAGCTACGACACGTTTTACGCAACCACTCATGACGCGTACCGTGCTTATCAGGAAGAAACCTTACCGGTTGCTATTGATATTCGCCGCAAAAAAGCAGAAAGAACCCGTGCGCAGGTTGGTGCTGGTATTTTAGCTACGGCTGCTATTTTGCTGGGTAAAAACTCAGGCTCTAGCGCGGGTCAGGTGGCCAGTGCTGCGGCAGGTTTAGGTGCGGTTTACAGCTTAAGCGAAGCAATAAAAACCAACCGTGAATTAGGCACTCAACGCGCATTGCTTGATGAAATGGGACAAAACCTGGACATAAAAGTAACTCCGCAGGTGGTAGAACTTAATGACCAGAACATTGAATTAACCGGTACCGCTGGTGAGCAATACGCGCAATTACGTGAAAAGCTGAAAGAGATTTATGATCTCGAATCAACGCCGTTAACTCAGCTTTAATTCACCTAAGGAAAGGTAACGATGTCGTCTGTTGATCAGCAAATAGCAGAAAACCGTGCTAAAAAGAAAAAAGTCATAATAACCGGTGTAATTGCCTCTGTTTTTGCCTGTTTGCTGATTGGCGTTGTCGTTACTTTGCTCGCTTATTTTCCGGTTTCGGGTAACACGCAGGTAGTCGCGGAAAAACAAGAGAAAAGCGAGCCGCAGATAAGTTCCGCTAACCAGGCAATAGACAGAAAAGCGCTGCAAACGGCCTTAAATGAGACCAATCAGCGCGTTTCTGAGCTTGTTGCTACCCCGTATATATCGACGTGGCAGCCCGCCAAAGTTGAGGCTTTTCAGGCCGACATAGATCAGGCTTTTAATGACTATGGCGCCAGTAATTACAGCCAGGCGCAAACCACTGTCGAGCAACTCAACACAGATATTACAGAGTACCAAAGCGCGTTTGACCAGGCTTATAAGCAGGCTTATGAAAACGCAGCAAAAGCCTTTGCTGCCGACGATATTGATGACGCTGCTCAGCTGAATGCTCAGGCTTTAAAGGTAAAAGGCGACTATAGCGACGCGCTGGCGTTGCAGAAACGCATAGACACCTACCATGAAGTAGCCGACCTGTATGAACAGGCAAGAGTGGGCGGTGTAGAAGGCAACATAGAGAAGCAGCGTGCTGCTTATCAACAAATTCTTAAGCTTGATCCGCAACAGCAGGATGCAAAGGCAGCCTTGGCGAAAGTGGAACAGCAAATTAAACAACAACGTTTTGCCCGTGCCTTGGCAACGGCGGTCAATGCCATTGATAAAAAAGACTTTGATCGCGCCCAGCAGGCATTAACCAAAGCTTCAGCTATAGACAACAACCGGCCGGAACTGGCAACCCTGCAGGCGCAAATTGACGCTGAACTAAAAAGTCAGGGTGTGAAGTCGTTAGAAAAACGCATTCAGGTGTTTGCCGGTGCCGACGAATGGCAGACGGTACAGATGCTGGCAGAAAAGGGTTTGGTCGATTATCCGGACAGCCGGGTTGTGCAGCAGGCTAAACAAAGCGCGGAAGAAATATTAGCCGCCAGCAGTGCGCTGGATGTTTATATTGAAAGACCGGGCCGGCTTGCTGACAGCAACATTCGCCAAAATGCCGTGAATGCGGTGTCCAAATACAGTGGGCTCACGCAATTGAGCGCAAAGCTGGGTGAAAAAATAAACCAGGTTGAGCAGCTTATTGAAAAGGAAAATCAGCCCATAGATGTGACGATTCGTTCTGACAACCGCACTTATATAAAAGTACTGGGTGTTGGTGTTGTGGGTGAGGTAAGAGAAAAAACCATCCAGTTAAAGCCGGGTAAGTACCAATTAGAAGGCCGCCGCGAAGGCTACCGCTCAACCATTGTCGATGTTGTGGTGGAGAAGTCGGGCACGCCAATTGTTATTAACGTTCAGTGTAACGAACGCGTTTAGCATAATTTAGCGTAGAATAATTAAAAAACAGGAGAGACTTCGTGGCCACACTTGACGAAGCCATTGAGAAAGGACGACGTAAACGACGGTTAATGGCTATTGGCTTCTCGGTCAGTATTCTTGCACTGCTGGTTATTTATTTTGGCTGGCTGTTTTTAACCAAAGGCTACAGTTTTACTGTAAAGCCAGCAGAAGCGGCGCAAACTCAGCGCTTTGCGGTTAATTCCGGTATTGGTTTTTTCATCGACAATAAATATTACGCGGTAGGCTCTGGTGGCCTTGTAGCCGTGTCTGCCGACAAGTACCAAAGCAAAGAAGTGCAGGTAAATGACAACAGCCCTTCAACCATTGAAGTTGAGCTGGAGCCTAAGCCGGCAAAAGTGACGATAACAACAGAGCCGGGCGCAAATAATATTGTCTGGTCAGTTAACGGTGAGCAGCGAGAAACGGCTTCTACCTTTGAGGGTGAATTCGCGCCCGGAACTTATACGGTGTCGGCCTCGCATCCGGCTTACGAACCGGCCTCAGTGGCTATTGAGGCGTTAATAGACGGTAAAGTTGAATATCAACTTCGGCTAACCCCTATTAGTGGCACTATTTCTATTAACTCCAGCCCGGCTGGCGCGTCGGTTACTCTTGATGGCAAAGAGGTGGGTTCAACGCCGGTAACTGTTGCTAAAGTGGGTGGCGACTACCCTGTGGTGGTGAATTATCCGGGGTATGAACCGGTAACGGACACCGTGTCTTTAACCGTGCGCAATAAAGAACCGAAGCGTAATTACCGTCTTCAGCCAGTGCAGGCAACTGTTAATGTCTCAGTGAACCCGAAGGGCGGCGCGTTACTGGTTAACGGCGCGCCGGCAAAAAGTCCAATTAGCGTCGATGCCAATAAAGAACATGTTATTCGTTACGAAAAGGCCGGCTACATTAAGCAAAGCCGGACAATTAAGCTGGGGCCGGCCGAAAATCAGCAGCTGACCTTTAACTTAGACCTGGAAATGGGCGACGTAGCTTTTACCTCCAACGAACCCAGCGACGTTTACATTAACGGACAAAAGCAGGGCGTAACGCCGCTTCGGACCACTTTGCAAGCTTTGCCTTCTGACGTTGAGTTTCGTAAAACCGGTTACCGTACGGTTAAGCAGGAGTTTCAGCCAAGCAGCGATCGGCTGGTGAACGTAAAAGCCGAGATGCTGCGTGAGTTTGATGCCAGAAGAAAAGAAGGCAGACCGTTGTTTGTCAGTACTTTAGGCATTGAAATGAACCGTCTGTCGCCGAAAAAATTCACTATGGGATCGCCGGTTAATGAGCCAAACCGCGGACGTAATGAGCATCAGGTGAAAGTGGATTTCTCACGGGACGTATGGATATCGCGCCACGAAATTACCGAAGCGCAGTTTGCCGCGTTTAAAGGCTCGGGTAGTAAAACCAAAATGCCGGTTACGAATGTGTCCTGGGATGAAGCTGCGTTATTTACCAACTGGCTGAGCGAACAGGAAGGCCTGCAGCCTTTTTATAAAGTCAGTAACGGTAAAGTGGTGGGAACCGATGCTAGCTCGCGTGGTTACCGCTTGCCGACTGAAGCCGAGTGGGAATACATTGCCAAAATTAATCGCAGAGCCGACTCCACTATTTACGTGTGGGGCAGCCAGGATCACCTGCGTGACAAGCAGGGCAACTTTGCCGATGAGTCTGCAAAAGGTCAGCAAACTTTCATTTTACGTGGTTACAATGACGGTTTTGCCGGTAAAGCACCGGTAGGCAGCTTTAAAGCAGAGCGCGGCGGCTTTTTTGATTTAGACGGTAACGTGAAAGAATGGGTGCACGACAGTTATACTTTGAACCCGCCCGATCTTGACCGGGTTTACACCGATTACCTGGGCGCGGCTCGCGGCAATGGGAATGTGGTCAAAGGTGCGTCTTATAAAACCGGACGCATGAAGAATATTCGTGCCAGCGTTCGCGACGGCGAAAGTGCTTCGGCAGAGGATATCGGCTTTAGAATAGCCCGGTATCATGAATGATGAGGAGAAACATCATGAAAAAACGCGTGATTTTGGGCGTCATACTGCTGGCTTTGGCCGGCAGCGCGACGGCTTATTTTGTGTCTTTGGATGCACCACAAGACTTCCCCACCAACATTTAACGCCCGGAATGCATAATGTCTAAAAATAATACGCTTTCAATGAGCCCTAACTTTTTTGTCAGTGGTGGTGTGCTACTGGCCATTTTTACTCTTATACATTTGCTGTATGCAGGACTTATTCGCCCGGCCGCCGAAGTGGCAATGGCAGAGAAAGGCACCGAAGCCTTAACTGCATTTTCGGTTATCTTCAAAGATGTTGAACAGCAGGTGTGTATTTCGCTCATGTTGTTCTGCTTATTCCTTATGCTGTATAAGCTGTGGCGGTTAATTGACGAAGAAGAAATTTACTCGCGCGACTTACTGGAAAGCTACGACAAATCTGAAGCGCTGGACGTTGATGCGGCATTAAATGATTTAGAAAGCTCGGCTTATAAAGAAACCCCCGCATACAGCACCTGGATTAACTGTATTCGTCGTTTTAAGAACACCAAAAACGTTCAGCATGCGGCTGACACTATTGAGTCGTCGGTAGACAATATTGCCATTCAGTTAGAAAGCGGCAACAACATGATCCGCTACATTATCTGGGCTATTCCGTCTATTGGTTTCGTGGGTACGGTTCGCGGTATTGGCTCGGCGCTGGCGCAGGCTGACAAAGCACTGGATGGTGACATTGCGGGTATGACTGCATCGCTGGGGGTGGCTTTTAACTCAACGTTGGTTGCGCTGTTCATTTCTTTGATTCTGATGTTGTTTATGCACTTGCTGAACAGCCGTCAGGACAAGATGGTGATCCGCACGCAAGAGTCCTGCGAGAAACACTTGCTGTCTCATTTACACAGTTAATTGAGCGACTCAGATGCGACGAACACGCCAGGCTGGCGACGGCTTTAATCTATCTTTTCTGGATGTCATGGCATGCGGGCTGGGCGCCGTTATCCTTATTTTTATCCTGATAGATTTTAAAGCTTTTACGCCCGACCCTTCAGAAGAAAAAGAAAAGCTTGAGCAGGAGCTGGCGGCGTCAATGGATGAGCAGCAGCGCCTGAAAAAATCCATTGACGAAATTAATGACAAAATTGCGCTGGAGTCGGCTAAGCAGGAAGACTCTAAAGAAGCGAAAAACGACACCACCCAGGATCAAACCAAAGCTTTGCAGGACTTGTCGACTCAGCTGGCCGTAGTTGCCGATTTGGAAAACCAGTTAGCGGCCTTGTCCAAAGAAGTTGAGAAGTCAGCCAACGTTGAGCTTTCGGGTACGGGTGAGCAGAACTTTATTACCGGCATGAAAGTGGAAGGCGAGCAAATAGGCATTCTGGTAGATAAGAGCGCCTCTATGATGGGCGATAACTTAATTGACGTGCTGAGCAAACTGGCTTTGAGCGACGGCAAAAAAGTGTCTACCGCTAAATGGATAAGGACGCGCCGGGTTGCTCAATGGTTGCTGGCACGGCTTCCGCAAACCTCAAAAGTGAGTGTGGTGACCTTTTCCGATACGGCAAAACGCCTAGGGCAGAGAGATGTCAGTACCGCCTCTGTCAGCGGCTCTATGAATTCTATTGTGAAGGACTTAGGCGCGGTTGTGCCAGAGGGCGGCACTAACCTTCAGCTGGGCATTAGTACGTTATTTGAGACGAACCCGAATATTACTGACGTATACATAGTAACGGATGGCCTGCCAACATTGGGAGACGGCCTGCCTCTCACCTGTCGTAATTTTATTTCGACGAAGAAATCTATTTCCTCAGACTGCCGTCAGGCGCTGATGGTAAAGACGGTTGATCTTGCGCCTAAAGGTGTTCGCTACAATATTATACTGCTGCCGATAGAGGGTGACCCCTACGCTTCTCCGCTTTACTGGAACTGGTCGCGGGTTAGCGGCGGTACTTTCTTATCACCCGCTCCGGAGTGGCCATAATGAGAAAAATTCAGCGTGCGCCAATAGAGGTGTTTAACCTGGCTTTTCTGGACATTATTTCCTGTGCCTTTGGTGCGGTGATTATGCTGGTGTTGTTAGCGAAAAACGGTACTGAAGACACTGAACGTGGGCCGGCTAACCTCAGTACCTTAGTTGCAGAAGTATTGCTGGCGCAGCAGTCGGTGGAGGAGCTTCAGGGCGCTTTATCAGACAAACAAGATGAACTGTCTGCCGCCGAGCAAAAGACCGCATCAGTCACTGAGCAGGAGAAGAATTTAGAAAGCTCTATTCCGCGGGCACAGAAAACCCTGCAACAGTTGCAGGATAAAGCCTCGTCGTTAAGGGCTGAAATACGCCAAGCCACGGCAATGCTAAACACGCCGAACAGCACTGACACACCGGATGATGACGTAGGCGGTATCCCAACCGACGCTGAGTACGTGGTGTTTGTTATTGATAATTCCGGCTCCATGTCGGGAGGCCGGGGCTGGAGCCGGGTCATTAGCGTCGTTAACGACATTATAGAAAGTCACCCGAAAATGAAGGGCTTTCAGATTATGGCCGCCGACGGTGACTTTATGTTCAGCAGTAAAGCGGGTGACTGGTTACCGGACAGCAAACGGTTCAGACAAATGGCCATGCAACAAATGCCAAACTTTACCGGCGGTAAAAGTGCGCCTGAGCTGGGTATTCTGAAAGCCATTAAACTATATAAAAAAACCAAAGGCACAACCAGCTTGTACGTTTTTGGTGACGACTACCGGGCCAGTGACTTAGACGCCATAGTTCGGCAGATAACCAGTCAGAACCAGGGAGCCGATGGCAAGCCGGTAATGCGTATTCATGGAATAGGCTTTAGCCGCGCGCAAGGCAACGCGGAAACCTTTGCTGCCTTCATGCAGGCTGTTGCTAAACGTAACCGCGGAGCCTTTGTCGGGCTGAACTTTTAGTTTTAAACCTGCCGTTCAGCCCGTGCCGCGTGCAGTTTCTTGTAGCTTTCTATTAAGCGTAAATGTCTGTCCAGACCTTCAAGCTGCATATTTGTTGGCGTTAGACCGTGGAAGCGCGTAGTGCCTTTAACAGAGCCTATAACGGCTTCTATGGTCTCTTCGCCATACATACGGCCTAAGTTGTAGCGGTAGTCATCCAACTCTAGCTCTTCGTCCAGAGTAATTTCCAGTACGGCCTCAATGGCACGGTAGAATAGCGTACGCTCAACCGTGTTGTCGTTGAATTGCAGGAACATTTCTACATATTCGAAAGCGTCGTCATGGCGTTGCAGCGCGAGGTAAATGAGCAGTTTCAATTCAAGAATGGTGAGCTGACCCCAAACCGTATTTTCATCAAACTCAATGCCAATCAGGGTGATGATATCCATGTAGTTATCAAGCTGACTGTCTTCCAGGCGCTCAACTAAGTCTTCTAGCTGCTCATCGGTTAAGCGGTGCAGGTTGAGAATGTCTTCGCGGTATTGCAGAGCAATATTGGTGTTGTCCCAAATAAGGTCTTCCACGGGGTAAACTTCCGAATAGCCCGGCACCAGAATACGGCATACCGGCGCGCCTAAATCTTCATGCACGGCTATGTAAGCTTCTTTGCCCATGTCCTGCAAAATACCAAACAGCGTATCGGCTTCTTCCTGGTTAGAGCCGCTGAAGTCCCACTCAACGAATTCAATGTCGGACTTAGCGCTAAAGAAACGCCAGGACACCACACCCGACGAATCAATAAAGTGCTCAACAAAGTTATTTGGCTCGGTTACGGCCATGGAGTTGAAAGTTGGTGCCGGCAGGTCGTTTAAACCTTCAAAGCTGCGGCCTTGCAATAACTCGGTCAGGCTGCGCTCCAGCGCCACTTCAAAGCTTGGGTGCGCACCAAAAGAAGCAAAAACACCGCCGGTGCGTGGGTTCATTAAGGTAACGCAGGCCACCGGGAACTGACCGCCCGATGATGCGTCTTTAACTAACACCGGGTAGCCTTGTTCTTCTAAGGCTTTTATTCCTTCCAGAATATTCGGGTACTTGTTAAGCACCGCTTGGGGCACATCGGGTAGGGCAATTTCGTCTTCAATAATGTGCTTTTTAACGGCGCGTTCAAAAATTTCCGACAAGCACTGAACCTGAGCTTCGGGCAATGTATTACCCGCACTCATGCCGTTACTTAAATACAGGTTTTCAATTAAGTTCGACGGGAAATAGACCGTCTCGCCGTCGGAATGGCGCACAAATGGCAAGGACACAATACCGCGGTCAGCACGGCCTGAGTTAGTATCAATTAAGTGTGAACCACGCAGTTCACCTTCCGGGTCATAAAGCTCACGGCAGTACTCATCGAGGATCTCCGCGGGTAGCTCGTCGTTCGCGCCGGATTTAAACCATTTTTCGTTGGGGTAGTGTACGAATTCGGCGTTTGCTATTTCTTCGCCAAAGTATTGGTCGTTATAAAAGAAGTTACAGCTTAAGCGCTCAATAAACTCGCCCAGTGCAGAGCACAACGCGCTTTCCTTAGTTGCGCCTTTGCCGTTGGTAAAGCACATAGGAGAGGCGGCATCGCGAATATGCAGCGACCAGACATGCGGGACAATATTGCGCCAGGAGGATATTTCTATCTTCATGCCTAAGTCCGCCAGTATGGCGGTCATGTTGGCAATTGTTTGTTCCAGCGGTAAGTCTTTGCCTTCAATAAAGGTTTGGCTGTCGCTGTCCGGGCGTATGGTCAGTAACGCCTGAGCGTCCTGAGTAATGCTTTCGACGGCTTCGACGTCAAACTCTAAGTCGTTTTCTATAACGCGCTTAACGGCGCAACGCTCGGCTGCCCGAATAATGGCTTTGCGGTCTTTCTCGGAAATATCGGCCGGTAACTCAACCTGAATTTTAAACAGCTGCTTATAGCGGTCTTCGGGGTCGACAACGTTGTTTTGTGAAATACGGATATTCTCGGTTGGAATATCACGGGCGTCGCAATAAAGGCGAATAAAGTGTGCCGCACACATAACGGAAGACGCCAGAAAGTAGTCAAAAGGACCGGGGGCGGAGCCATCGCCTTTGTATCGAATAGGCTGATCCGAAATAACCGTGAAGTCATCGAATTTCGCCTCAAGGCGCATATTGTCGAGAAAGTTTACATTGATTTCCATTTAGGGGGCACCGCGGTTGATAAGTTGACTGCTGTCAGCGAGCAATAGTTACCATTATCCCATTTTTTTACTTATTGATCATTATCCGCGTAACCGCTACCAATGGCACTGAAAGGTAGTTTCAGGCCAAGTTCCGGAACTTGTATGGCTATCCAGGCCGGAAAGGTATTGCTGTTGGGGCCGGGGAGCACTTCGTATTCATTTGCCCAGGGGTAGCGCGACGCCGCTTCTTCAATTCGTGTGATCATAGCAGCGGCCTGAGCTCCCGATACGGAGAGTATTTTTTCGGGTTCGGCACCATACCAATAGCGGTCAGGTGTTGCTGTTTCATAAATGCGCAGTGCCGGGCGCCCGTGCTCCACACCCCAGCCCACAACTTCGTATACGGTATACTCACTGGCATTCTCAGGTTTTACCGCCAACCAGGTATGAACCGCAAACCAGCCACGCCAGCCAAAGGCATCGGCTGCATAGGCTTCTATTATGGCTTGCTTTTCAATTTCAGGATCAGGCGCGATACCAGCGGGGTCTCTGGACGCATCGCGCCAGTCTCCTGACGAACACCCAAGCAAAAGCAACGCCATAGCTGTAGAAATTAATACTCTGGTCATATTGGCTACACCTGTTTTAAACAAAAGCTTGTTACTTACTACTCTATAGCTTACATAAAAGCTCACATCATAACTCGTGTTTGATTTACGAGGGCTTTACACTCAAAAATTTTGCCGTTGATAAAAAATTTCTGTATGATTTACAACATTATAATTACAATCCAGCCCTATAAATGAAAGGTATAATATGAATAAGAAAGGACTCCTTGGCGGCGTCGGTATCGTCGTAGTTGCAGGCGCTCTCATAGGCCCTAAATTCGTTGGCCCTCAAGTTGAGGGTGCGTTAAAGCAACATGTTGAAGTGATAAATCAATTACCCGCTTATAACGCTCGTATGGTCTCATTTGATAGTGGCTGGTTCGGTTCAACTGCAACAATATCGCTGGGCGTAGATTTCGGTTCTATTTACCCGGAAGGGTCAGCACCTGATGACTTGTCTTTTGAAGTGGTTATTGATGTTCAGCACGGTCCGGTTCTGACTCAATTTTCTCCTGGTCTGGGTATGGCTTCGTTTGAAGCTCATGCAAAGGACGATGGGTTACGTGAGTATATTGAATGGGAAGAGAACACGCCTTTTTATCACCTGACGGGTTCAGCAGGTTTTTTTGGTGGTGTTAGTTATGACGATGAAATTGTCGCGTTCAGTTCTAAACCGAATGATGAGCAAACGTCACTGACCTTTACTGGCTATGAAGGTGAAGGTTCCATTTCTTCGGATGAGTTCAGTTACGAAGGAAAACTGGAAGGCGCAGAAGGTCTTATTGAGGGCCAGGCTATCAGCATTGGTGAGTTTGAAATAAGCACTGAAGCTAAAGGCAACATGCTGGAAATTGTGAAGGGCGAGCTTTATGAAGGCGAAATGTCTATGAAGCTTGATAAAATCATTGTAGGCCAGCCGGATGATGTCGACCTATTTGAATTGAAAGATCTTGGAATTGAATTCGTTAGTTATTTCAGCGACGACAAAGAAAGCATGAATATTGATATGAACTATTCTGTAGAGTCGCTGAAAGCCGAAGACTTTGACCTTGACGATCTGAAGTTAAAGATGGCTTTTAATAACATCGATTCTGAGTTCTTGCTTGCTTATAACCAAATGATGCAAAAGATTTATGACCAGAACCCCGACGAAATAGAAGTTGCGACGCAAAAGCTGGTAAAGGAAAACCTACCTAAGTTACTGCAGGCAGAGCCTGAGTTCGTTATTAGTGAATTTAGCGGGAAAATGGAGCCGGGCGAATTTAAAGGTGATCTAAGCGCTAAATTGGCGGGTGTAAACCAAATGCCGGACAATATGGAAGACACGCAATTCTGGCTTTCCAGCCTGATTGTTGACTCATCCATTGCTATTGATAAGCCGTTGTTGAAATGGGTTGCTGAACAGCAGATGTTGTCAACAATGCGTATGCAAATGCCTGGTGCCGATGAAGCTGAACTGCAGAAAATGGCTGAACAACAAGCACCAATGATGATTGATATGTACATACAACAAGGTTTGCTGAAGGAAGAAGACGACGAGTACCGCAGCGAATTCCAGATGGAAAACGGTGAAGGTGTACTGAACGGTCAGAAAATTCCAATCGCGAAAATGATGTAATTATTGTTTGGTGATAAAAAGATGGTAATGAAAAGCCTCAGCCGAATACATCGGCTGAGGCTTTTTTGTTTCAGGTTACGGTATTACGACTTTGCCAACGAGAATCGAGATGTTCTTTGGCTTCAATAACTTGCCGCAACTGCTCAATGGCCTTCCAGATATCTTCAAAGCTGTTATAAAGAGGGGTAAACCCAAAGCGGATATAATTTGGGGCACGAAAGTCAGCTATTACGCCTCTTTGAATAAGTGCCTGACATAAGCCATAGGCGTGCTCATAACGATACGACAACTGACTGCCTCGCTGCTCCCGTTGCGGAGGAGAAATAAGTTCCAGGTTGCTATTCAGTGACGCGGCTTCTAGTAATTGATGGAAAACGTCGGCCAGCTGTAAGGACTTTTCTCTTAACTTTTCCAGGTCCACGTTCTCAAAAGCTTCGAGCGCGGAATCGACCGCTGCCATGGCGAGAATAGAAGGGGTGCCGGTCAGCATTTGTTGAATACCGGTAGCGGGCTCGTAGTCTGGTGTGAAATCAAACGGGCGGGCGTGTCCGAACCAGCCGCTTAAAGGCTGACTCATATTCTGGTGATGACGTTTTGCGGCATAAATAAAGGCTGGCGCGCCAGGGCCGCCATTTAAATATTTGTAAGTACAGCCAACCGCAAAGTCTGCTTTCCAGTCGTCCAGGTGCACGGGCATTGCCCCTGCGCTGTGGGCTAAATCCAGAATAACCAGGGCTCCGTGGCTGTGTGCGCTGGTAATAAGTTGTTTAGCGTCAAGCCGTCTTCCGGTTCTGAAATTCACTTCGGTTGCTAAAACTACTGCGATTTTATCGTCAATCTGTTGCTCCAGCTCGTTTTCATCAACCAGCTTTAGCTGACAACGGTGTTCACCAACAAACTGTGAAATTCCCTGCACCATGTATAAGTCTGTCGGGAAGTTATCTTTGGTGGATAGCACTATGTTGCGCTCAGAGTCATGGCTTTGAGCCAGTGACAGTGCCGCTGCCAGCGTCTTAAATAAATTCACCGATATTGAGTCACAGCAAATAGTCTGCTCTGGTGCTGCGCCTATCAGGCGGGCAATTTTTTCGCCGACATGTTGCGGCAAATTAATCCAGTTATGTTCGTTCCAACTGCTGATAAGATCCTGCGACCACTGCTGCTGGATAACCTGCTGTATACGGGCTGCCGTTGCTTTGGTCATTGCACCCAGCGAGTTGCCATCCAGATAAACCTTATTAACCGGCAGCTTAAATTGTTCACGGTGCCGGGCAAAGGGGTCAATGCTGTCGAGTTCCTGTATGTCAGTAAAGTTCATGGTTTTAGCTCTTTGTTCAGTCGCTGAATAATGGCTTCCCAGGCAGTTGAGTTTGGGTGTATTAAGTCAAAATGACCTGCGCCTTCAAGTTGTTCTGTCTTTACGTTGATATCAGCGGTTTGGCTCATGGGGACAATTTTGTCTTTGGTACCCTGCATCAGCCAGGTGTTGGCGTGGAGCTTTTGTGCTGTTGGGCTGGCAGCACGATAGTCTTCTTCGCTGGTGTAAGCTGTTTTCATTAAGTTGCTGGCTGCACGGTTGCAACTGCCTTGCGCCTGAGTGTAACTGACCATATTTGTAATGGCGGCTAGGCCAATAACTGCGTTTATATTTTCAGCCGAGGGCGTATTCCGGGTGGTAGCCAGAAGTGCGAGGTGCCCACCGGCAGAGTGGCCCATAACCGCTACCGGCTGATTATTGAGCTTTTGCTGTATAAAGCGAATTGCGGTTTTCACGTCATTGAGACTCGCCGGCCACTCTCCGCCTTGCTCGCCCAAACGGCGATATTCAACAGACCAGACATTAAAACCCGCTTTTCTCATTGCACTGCTTGCCGGGTTGGTGTGAGTAATATCGTATTCTTTTAGCCAGCAACCACCGTGAATAAAAATCACATTAGCGGCCGTGTTTGGCTGCTTTGGTGCATTCCAATACTGAATAAACTGGGAGGGGTGAGAGCCGTAACTGTAGCTGTTATCGGGGCTGCCGGAAGGCAGTTCGAGCACTGACTGGAAAGACACTTGCTGCAAAGAATTGTCACCAGCAGAGGCATGAGAATAAGTCAGGCAGAAAATAATAAGCCCGCAGACTGCCAGTTTTGGAGGAAGCTTTATCAAGTAATACCACCCGCTTTAATGTTTTTAAATATAAAGGACTAGAGACCATACAAGTATTTAAAAGGCGGCTCAACAAAATTGACAGATCAGCAACAAATGCGTCATTTATTCGTCATCGTATCGTCAACTGACCTCAGTACATTAGCCCGGCGTTAACGCGTTAACCACTCACATTAAGGTTTTAAGGGTTATGACTACTTATAAGAAAACATCGGCATTACCGTTCCCAACAAATAAAGTATTAAACTCTGTTGTTGCTGCGCTTTGTGCGTTAAGTGCGCCGGTTGCTTTTGCGCAACAGGACACCTCAGATGAACTTGAGCGAATTGAAGTGACTGCACAAAAGCGTGTGCAGTCTATTAATGATGTGCCTGCCAGTATCAGTGCGTTTGAAGGAAGCCGTCTGGACGAGCTGGGCTTAAACGAACTGGATATGATTTCCGATCTGACGCCGGGTTTGGTTATTCAGGAACAAAGCCCGAACAACCCTGGTTTTGTTATTCGTGGCATTACCTCAGACAGCGGTTCGGCTCAGGCATCTCCGCGGGTGTCGGTTTATTACAACGGAGTGGATGTCTCACGCTCACGTGGCTCCTACTTTGAACTGTTTGATATAGAGCGTGTTGAGGTGGTTAAAGGCCCGCAGGCAACGTTATTTGGTACGGCTGCATCGGTTGGCGCCATTAGTGTTATAACCCGTAAGCCAGAAGCGGATTTCTCTGCCGAAATGAGTGTTGGCGCGGGTAATGAGTCTCAGAAACGAGTGGGCGGCTTCATTAACGGCGGCAGCGACTTAGTCAGCGGACGACTGGCGTTCAGTTACCGTGAACGCGACGGATTTATTGAGAACATAGCTCCTGACCAGGACGACATGAACGGCGTTGACAGACAAGCCTTGCGTGGTTCACTTCGTTTTCAGCCCAGCGATACGGTAACTGCTGACTTAATTTACAGTTACGAGAAAAACGAAGATACCGGAACCTCATTTAAAAATGGTATTTTCGCACCAACCGGCGGCGACACCAGCCCCTACAGTTTTGTTGAAATGACCGGCAGTCCTTACTCGGCCTCGGTACTAGGTCGCGAAAAACTGGGTCTGGACAGAACCGTCGATGATATTAATTTAACCCTGGACTGGACCATTAGCCCGCGCTTAAGCTTTACCTCGGTGAGTGGTTACCGCAGCTTCGATTCACTGGAAGTGTTTGACGCAGACGGCACTCAGGCATGGTTCCTGGAGTTTGGTGAAGATGCCGAGGGCGACCAGTTCAGTCAGGAATTTCGTTTTAACTATGCTGGCGATAACCTATTAATGCTGTGGGGTATCAATTACTTTACAGAAGACGGCAGCCAGCGTGTCCCCTTTAGCACCGAAGAATCTATTTTCCTGAACTGCGCCGGGGCTTTACCCAGTGGTTTGCCCTGTATTAATGCCGATGGTTCAGTCAACCAACTGACACCGGTATTAACCGGGGGAGCCTTAGAGGAAATTCCATACGCCGGCGAGTTTACCAACTTTGGCGATAATGAGTCCTGGTCTGCCTTTGTTGACTTCACTTATCAGTTAAACGATAAAACCGAAGTTGCTGCGGGTATTCGTTACGTTTCAGAAGATCGGGAAAGTGGCTTTGCTGCGACCATGCCGAACAGCCAGTTGTTACCTCTGTTGGGTCTGCCAACACAAACCTTGTTGCCGACTGTTTCAACGGATGGAGAAGTGTTCACTGCTAGTAACAGTTCAGACGCATGGTTGCCTCGCTTTAATATTATTTACAAGCTGAATGACGATAACAACTGGTTTGCAACGGTTTCAAAAGGTCGTCGTTCGGAAGTTGTTGATGTGAGCTCGACTCTTGATGCCGACGGTGAAGCCGTAGGGGATTTTGGGTTAATTCCGGCGGAAGTTATCTGGAACTACGAAACCGGCCTTAAAGGAAGCTTAACGGAAAACCGCGTACGTTATTCTGCGTCAGTGTTTTATCAGGACTATTCAGACTTTCAGGTAACGCTGCAGGACGATTCGGGTAACTTTTACACCGCAAACGCAGGCTCTGCGACGAACTTTGGTGTCGAAACTGAAATTAATGCGAATTTAGGCGCAGGCATTGAGCTATTTGGCCACCTGGCGTATCTGGATGCGAAAATTGATGACGACAGCACCAACGGGAGTTTAGCCGGTAACCGCTTCCGCCTTCAGCCTGAATGGACTTCAAGCCTTGGGGTGATATACGAAGCAGCGCTTTCCAGTCAATACGCAGTGCGTGGCTCTGTAGTCGGTACCTATCGGTCAGAAGTGTTCTTTGAACCAGAAAATGCACCGGTAGCTGGCCTGGATATCAGTCAGGATTCGGTCTCTTTAGTGAATGCGTCGCTGGGTCTTTATAATGACTCTGCTGACTGGAGTCTGGCGTTGAAAGCAACTAACTTGTTCGACAAAGAATACCTGGTTGATGCCGGGAATACGGGCGGGAGTTTTGGTAACCCAACCTTTATTTCAGGTCCACCGCGTTTATTCTATTTAGAGTTTACCAAGAAGTTTGGCATGTAAATTTACGCTAAACGAGAAAAGGGAACCTGTGTCATGGTTCCCTTTTTATTTTACGAGCTAGAAACTAACTTCCCGTGTAGCGCGCTCTGTGCTTATTCACTACCCGATAGTCTTTGCTACGAATCGTGTCCACGAACACCCATTCTGCTTCTACCGCGTCCTCGGATGCAAAGAGGTTCATATAACCGCGCTGATGCAGGTTGGTATATTTTAAGTCTTCTATAAGCGTAGGAAGTGCTTTTGCCAGCTGTTCTGCAGTTTTTGTGTCCAGACTTAGGTAAGCTTCCATTCCCGGAGATGATACCGAAGACGTGGCAAACTCCACCCCAATATGAGCTCCATCTGAACTACGCAGTTCGCTGTGCCACGCGTTGTGAGTGTCACCGGCAATAACCACCAGTTGTTTGTTGGCTTTTTTCGCTGCCCGATAGAGCATTTCACGTTCAATGGGGTAACCGTCCCAGGCATCGAGATTGTAGGGCGTAACCTGAGTGACCATCGCCTGCTGCTGAGGTGTTAACTCTTCGCCGTTCTGCAGGCGCTTTTTAAGCTCTGCTATTTGTAACAGCAGTGGTGTGACTTTACTGCGGTCATCTGCCGCGAATGCGGCCGAAGGAAAGTTCATTTTCCCCATAAGCAATTGTTGACCTAAAACTTGCCAGCGCGCTGAGCTGTTATTCAGTTTATTAACCAGCCACTGTAACTGCTTTTTGCCCATGATGCTGCGGTCAGAAGACATGTCCTGCTGGAATTTTTGGGTATTGAACTGACCGCTTTCTGCATCGCGGTAGTCGTCATAATTCAGCTGTTTATCACGTCCGATAACGCGGGTATCCAGCATGATCAAATCAACTAAGTCACCGAATTTGAAATCACGATAAATAGTGAGGTTGGCTTCGCCCTGTGGCGGACGAATAGGCAGCCACTCATAATACGCCTGAACTGCGGCTGCGCGCCTTTCAATAAAGCTGCCTTCATCTTCCTGGTGGTTTTCTGCACCGTTTTTCCAGGTGTCATTGCTAATTTCATGGTCATCCCACACGGCAATAAAAGGGGCATGTGCGTGCAGTGCCTGTAACCCTTCGTCGGTGCGGTAAAGCGCGTAGCGGCGACGATAATCAGTCAGGGTAAAAAGTTCTGTATTATTGTTGTCGGGTAAGCCGCGGCCAATTTCTTGCGAACCTTGGGTGGCGTAACCGCCTGCGCCATACTCGTAAATGTAGTCACCTAAATGAATGACCGCATCAATAGAATCGTCCTTTGCTGCTTCGGAGTATGGGTTAAAGTAACCGGCGGGGTAGTTAGAGCAGGAGAAAACCGCAAACTTCAGCGGTTTTAAGCCAGATTCAGGAAGCGTTTGCGTTTTGCCAGAGGGGCTTTTGCTGTTCTTACCTAAAAAACGATAGTAGTAACGCTGGTTTGGCGATAATTGAGTAACGTCGACTTTAACTGTGTAGTCTCTGCTGGCGCTTGTTGTGGCTGTTCCAGAACGAATGATACTTGAAAAGTTTTCATCGGCGGCCAGTTCCCAGCCCAGCGCTACTTGTTTTTCTGTACTATTTTCCGGCACGGCGCGCGTCCACAACAAAATGGCGTTTGAAGTTGGATCGCCACTGGCTACGCCATGGTCAAACTTGACGGAGCTGCGCTCACTGGTTTTGCCAACACTTGCACAGCCCTGTAATGCGGTTGATACGGTGACTGCTGCGCCCGTTGCTGCAAATAGCTTTAAAAAGTCACGTCGGTTAAATTGCTTCACTGTTTTACTCCATGCATTTTTCCCAGAGTAAAAGAAATTACTCCGTAAACATGAAGACTTAATGACAGTAAAGTGTTAGTTCAGTCTTAACTTATTCATCATCACTTTTGGGTTTAAGCTCCAGCGCTTGTACCGCCGAACGAACGTCCTGCCCTGAGGTTTCCTGAAAAACCTGTAAGTCAAATTGTGGCAGTATGGCAAACAAGTGATCAAAAATGTCGGACTGAATACCTTCGTAGATTTCCCACGCGGTATCGTTACTAAAGCAGTACACTTCAATGGGCAAACCCTGAGGCCCCGGGTTTAACTGACGAACCATCAGTGTCATTCCTTCGTGTATGTCGGGTCGCTGCTTGAGGTACTGTTTCACGTAGGCGCGAAAGGTACCAATATTGGTTACCTGACGTCCGTTTATAGGGTCGAAGCCTTTCTTTTCCAGACCCGCGTTCCATTCAGATATATCTTTTTCTTTTTGTTCCAGATAATCGCTAAGTAGCGAGAAACGTTTCAGCTTTTTCTTCTGCTCAGCGGACAAAAAGTGAATACTGTTCTGGTCAATGTATAACGCTCGTTTTATACGGCGTCCACCGCTTTCCTGCATGCCCCGCCAGTTTTTAAACGACTCGGAAATAAGACGTTTGGTGGGAATGTTCGTAATGGTTTTATCCCAGTTTTGAACCCTAACCGTATGCAGTGCCACATCAATGACATCGCCGTCAGCGTTTAACTGGGGCATTTCAATCCAGTCGCCGACACGAAGCATGTCATTAGATGAGAGCTGAATACTGGCGACCAGTGACAGAATGGTGTCCTGAAATACCAGCATGGCAACCGCACCCATGGCACCAATACCGGACAGGAGAATAACCGGAGAGCGGTCCAGCAATGAGGCAATAATGAGAATAGTCGCTACCACATAGACCACTATTTTCGCAATTTGCAGATAACCCTTTATTGGCTTTGTATGCGCGTCAGGCTGCCGACTGTATATTTCGTTAACGCTAGTCATGGCCGCGCTAAACGAACGCGCCAGAGTCAGGATGAGGTATGCAATACTGATGTTGCGTATGATGGTGGTGGCGGTTTCCGGTAAATCCGGTACCAGATAAATACCGCCGGACAGCACTAACGCAGGAACAACCTGAGCCAGGCGGCTGACAATAACGCGAATGCCTATACCCGGGTCACTGCCTAACTGGGTTTGAGACAGCAGACGGGAAATACCACGCAGTAAAACGTGTTTGGTCACAAGCTGAGACAACCAAACCGCTATAACAAGGAAAAAGCAGGCTCCAATTGTATAGGCCCAGGGTTGGGTTGCCGCCCAATCATGAAACCACTGCGGGTAATCCAGTTCCATCATAATTTTTGTTCCACCGCTGCTTTTAAGTCCTTTCTAAAGCCCAACATAAATACGACTTCTGCTACGACGAATAAGGGGCCAATGGCTAAGCCCATAATATCATCAACAAAAGCCGGTTTGCGGCCTTCAAAATAATGGCCGATAAATTGAAATACCCAGCCGACAACAAACAGACCAATGCTCCAGCTAAGCCATAAGCTGGTTGGTAATGCGGCTATGTCGCGGCCAACTGACAGCGACAGCCATAGCAAAATGGTCATGAGCAAACCTAACTTGATATCCAGACGGATATAAAAAATAACCGCCGCCAGAACAACTAAGTTGGCGGGGGTAATCAAAAAGTAGTCCAAGGGTAGCGCAGGCCGTGATAATAAACTAATGATGCCGACAACAATCAGTGGAATACCGACAAGATGAGTCATGACATTCTTACGGTTCCGATGATAAGCCGCATACTGTGCCAGGTGATCAACGATGGTTTTCATAGTCTGTGCCGCTTGATAGCAAAATAGAGGCTTAGATTGCTACGCACATGGCTTGATGTCAATGGAGCTCAATGCTTTCAGGCTTTTATTTTTCTATTGCTCAGCAGTTAACTTACCGCTAACCTAAAGCCTTTATTTTTTATAGGCATATAGAGTAGGGGAAGTTCGGTGGCGTTTGATTACGGTTCGATTGATCTTGGATTAAAAAATCCGTTTAAAACAGAGGGCTTGGTAACCAGTATTCGTGGGGTTGTGCAATCGCTGTTTGGTGTATATTTGCTGGTAGCAGGTGCTGGTTCCGTAAAGCAAGATCCGATTATGGGGTGGGTGCTGGCTATTTTCGGTATTTCGCTTCTGGCAGTCGGCATTAAAGTACTGAGCGGCGGCATTATGGCAATGCTGCGTTACTTTGTTGGCCGTAATCACCCTACGTCACTGGCTCCTAACTTTAGTAAGTCTGAGCGCAGTACCGCGCAGGAAGAGTCGCGTTATGTTGCTTATAACGATCAGGCTCTGGAAGAAATGCTTATGGGCCGTAAAAACAGCACCTTTATAGAGCCCAAAGGCTTACTGGCGCGAATAGCTCACACGGTATTTCCAAAATTACTGTTTATGCCTTATCCCATTCGTAATATGGCGCAACGCCTGTTAGGCGCCTGGGTGCGTACTCTTACGGCAATGGTTGCGTTTGGCTTTGCTGCCTTTGTGTCCCTGGCTGGTTTTGCCGGAGATGCAGGCGTGCTGGCTTTCCCTGTCTACACTGTTTTATTGACGCTTTACATCATGCACGTATGGAAGGCCGCTGGTAAGGCGATATCCCGCGGGGCAGAGCAGACTATTGACTCTATGGGCAGTGGTGATTTGGTCAAGATTATTGCTTTCGCCTTGTTATTGCCTGTTGTGGTAGGGCTGGTAGTGAGCTGGTGGATGGCTGCAACAGACGTAACGGCGGCAACGGTTGAGCAGTATTATGCCGCTTTGCCGGACTTTCATGCAGGTTGGTACTTATTTGGCATTTTTGTTGGCGCTTTAGTTTGCACGGCTGTCACTGTGGTGTTGCTGAAAAGACGTTTAGCCCATGCGAATCCGGTTTCTGAAGTCTCTGAATTACGGGAAAACTGGCAGGAGTCGGTGCACCCTAAAGAGATTTTTATCAACCTGGACAATCTGGTCATGGCAAACCGTCGTTATCGCGAAGTGCCAAACCGTGTGTATCGTGAATTGGATCCTAACTTGCAGGAACACGTTGACGGCAAAGGAGCCTTTAGCGGGGAGATGATTCAGGAAATTCAGCCTCAGGTAAAACCTATGGGACTGGGCGGGTTATTTGATAAATCGCGCTTGGTCAGCTTGTTGCTGGGTAATAGCTTGTTCATTATCGGTGTGGTTTTTACGTTTTTCTTAGCCTATGCAACAGTCGATGTGGTCAAACTTCTTGATAGCATGAACTATAGGCTGACTGAAGAGACTCCCTATAGCGACTTAATGACCTTAGCAGGCGTAGTCATGACTGCCGTTCATTTTTATCTTATTGGCTATGTCCTGCGGGCATTTGCGGGTTTAGCCGCTAATATCGCGCATCTGTTTTATGCGGAAATTCAGTTTGAATCCATGCTTATTTACTTTAAGTGCGAAGGAACCTTTACTGAGTCTAAAATTTCAACCGGTACCGGTATTCACGACAGTACTCGCTCAGAAAATACGCTGGTTCGCAGTAGTATTACCCCCTGGGTTATCGTGTCACGTATTGTGTCGACAACTTTTGCTGCAACCGGAATGAAAAATCTGGAGCATCCGCGACATATTCTGGAAATGCATAAATCGGATGACGAAATGGCGTCTATCCGTAAGGATGTTATCGACTTCCTGAAAGACCGCGAGTCTATTGCTTCTATAACCAGTAATCGCGATTTGGGCAATGCCTCACAGATACATCAGTTAAATGAGCAGACCCGCGCCATTCCAACAGACCAGGACAGATTGCAGCAATCGCAGTCGAAGACTTCTGATGAAGAGGCCGCTGGTTACCTTCGTCAGCAGGAAGAATTGGGCTCAGACAACGACTCTGATACCGACAAAAATCGTTAATTTCCAACCTTAAAAACCGCAGGCGGGTGCGTTGCCCGTCTGCACCTGCTACCAAGGTCGTAGTGCAGCAGCATAAAGTTTCATGGAAACTGTTCGATAATTATACATGGTACGTTGCGTTTTTTACGCCTTACGGAAGCAGATAAATGTCCACAGTTGATGTGAAACCTCCTTTATTGATAACGGCTTTGGCAATAGCCGCCGGTGTCCTTGTCCTTGCTTTTGTGCCCTGGTTGTGGCTGCAGTTATGTCTGCAAAGCTTATTATTTATTGCCCTGAGCTGGTTTTATGCCCGTTATTTTAGCGCCGCCGGAATAGCGGATGATGAAGAGCCCTCTGAGGGAGACGGCACGGATCAGCTGGCCGAAAACTCCGGTAAAAATGCAATAGCAACGGCAGAGCTTAGTTTTGCGATAAGCCGTTTTAAATCCGTTTTGGCAGATATTGTCGAGCGTTTGAAAGAAAGTGTGGATAACTCGTCACGAGTGAGCGAACGGGCGAAGGGAATAGAAAGCTTTTCATCGGAAGTGGCTGTTGCTGCAGAGCAAACCAAGCAGATAAGCCACGAAGGCCGCGAGAGAATAAAGCAACTCACTCAGAAGATAGCTCTGGTAGTGGCGGACAGCCGAGAAAGTGCGGAAGCGGTCAGAGGTCTGCAGGCTAAAGCCGATGATATTCGTAAAGTGACCCAGGTTATTGACAGTATTGCAGAGCAAACCAACTTGCTGGCGCTGAATGCATCGATAGAGTCGGCGCGTGCCGGTGAACATGGTCGTGGCTTTGCGGTTGTAGCCGATGAAGTCAGAACGCTGGCCGGACGAACTTCGGATGCAACCGTAGAAGTGAGTAATTTGGTGGAAGCGATTCATAATGAAACCACGGTTGCGGTCAATAATATTGAGCAACTGTCAAAGCACATTGAACAGCAGTCGGAAACAACCGAGGGCATTATTGAACAACTGGCCAGCATTGTAGAACAAGCCGAAACCGTGGAGCAGCAACTGCAAAAAATTACCGGGTTAATGGGTGAGAACGCAGAGGATCTTTCCCGTAATGGTGAGCTTCTGCATTCTGTAAACTCAGACTTATCTGAACAATACCAGCAACTGGATGACGTAAGCGGGCAGGCCGAGCAACTGGAATTGCAGTCGGAGCAATTGTTCGCGCACTTGGTTGAAAATGATGCCGATGCTGAACATAAAGTGATTTACCAGGCCGCAACCGACGCCGCTAAACAAATTGGGCAACGTTTAGATCAGGCTATTGAGCAAGGCGAGCTGACGTCCTCTCAACTGTTCTCCCGGGATTATCAAGCGGTTCCCGGAACCGAGCCGGTAAAATACAAGACACCATACACGGAGTTTTTCGAGAGTATATTACCCGCTATTCAGGAGCCTACTCTGAAACGACATGAACACATTATTTACGCTATAGCCACTGACCCGAAAGGCTATGTAGCGCGGCACAACGATGCGTTTAATAAGCCGTTAACAGGTGATCCGAAGAAAGACCTGGTCGGCAACCGCTCGCGTCGGCTATTTAATGACAAAACCGGGGCACGTTGCGGAGCTCACACGCAAACGTTATTGTTACAGACCTACAAACGCGATACCGGCGAGGTTATGCACGACTTATCGGTACCCGTTTATGTAAATGGAAAACATTGGGGCGGCTTCCGTATCGGCTACAAGCCGCTGTAGCCTGACATTCATGTCAGGTGAGATATAGTTCCTGACGTAAACGTCAGGCTACAAAGCACCAAGCGAGAATAGGCAACTGAGCAGTATGTCACACGATACCATTGCAATGAATAAAGAGCGGCAGGACTTAAGTGGCCTGGAGGCTGTCTGGTTATTTGGTTATGGCTCACTGATTTATAAAGTCGACTTTCCGTATCTGGAACGGGCGGCTGCCTCAATACAAGGTTGGTCACGACGTTTCTGGCAAGGGTCGCACGACCATAGAGGCACACCAGAAGCTCCGGGCAGGGTACTGACTTTAACAGAAACTCCGGGTGAAGAATGCACGGGAATGGCCTACAAAGTCTCACCCGATGTGTTCGAGCATTTAGATCATCGTGAAAAAAACGGTTATTTAAGATTTACTACGCCGATGAGTTTTCGTGACGGCAGCCAACAAGAAGGCCTTGTTTATATTGCGACAGAAGACAATGAAGCGTTTCTTGGCGAGGCTACGGCGTCGGAAATTGCCAGCCATATCGCTCGTTCGTCCGGCCCCAGCGGGCCCAATGCCGAATACCTGGTCAAGTTGCAGTTGGCGCTACAGCAACTGGGCGTCAACGACCCTCATATTACTGAGGTTTATGAGGCCTTAATGGCAAACCGGGCTAGTTAGTGTCCTGAGTAAATACGGTGTCGGCGGTTTGCGGTAACATGTAAAGCTTACCCTGCCAGTAGTGGCAACCAAATTCGGCGAGTGTATCTAACTGTGCTTGGTTTTCTACGCCTACCGCTTGTACTTCCAACCCCAGCTCTGAGGTCATGCGAATAACCGCACGCACCAAATTGCGCGAGCGTTCGTTAGTATCAAGATCGCGAATAAACTCTCTTTCTATTTTAATTTTGCTCACCGGCATGGTTTTCAAATGCAGCATGCTGGCAACGCCTTTACCGAACCGGTCAATAACCAGAGTTATACCAAGCTGATGTAACTTCTCAATAATTTCCAGAGTGTGCGGCAGGGGTTCTTGTAAGCTGCTTTCACTTAAATCAAATTCCAGTTTTGCCGCTAGCTTTGGGGTCTTTTTAACAAACTGGCTGACTGTCTGATAAAGCTTCTGTGAAATTTGCTCGGTTGCCAAATTAATACCGATTTTTCCCGGAACGGTGTTTTGCTCCTGCCAGAGATCAATTTGCTCGATAACCTGTTCAACCACCCATACTCCCAGGGTGTCCAGCATGCCATTGGCATCAAATTGTGGCAGGAACTGGTCGGGTTTTAATGAGCCAAGGTCGGGGTGCTCCCAGCGCAGCAGAGCCTCAACGCCGACCACCTGATGCTGCATATTAAGAACGGGTTGATACACCAACTGCATTTGCCCGGTTTGCAACACACTGCGGACGTCTTCTTCTAATTGAATTTCATCGTAAGAGCGGGTTTCCAGCTCTTGTTTAAAGTAAGTGCTGCTCTCATTGTGCTCGTCTTTAGCAGAGTTCATTGCCAAATTGGCCTGAGCCAGAAGCTTTTCGGCATCGTAGCCGTCGAGTGGGTAAACGCTGGCGCCAATGCTGGCTGCCAGTTGCACCTGCCGCTGGCTGTCCGACAATATGAATGGCGGTTCGTACGCGGCCTGAATTTCCAGAATAATGTTCTGAATATCGATGTATTCAACAATATGATTCAAAACGACGGCAAATTCATCACCACCGAGGTTATAAAGTTTGGTACCGAAGGGAACGGCTTTTTTCAGTCTAAGCGCCAGGCGCTGTAAAATTTTATCGCCAATATGATGGCCATACTGGTCATTCACCTGATGGAAATGATTAACGTTCATTACAATGACGGCAGCCAATCTGTCGCTGGGCAATTCATCTAATAACCGGGTTAAATCCAGTGCCAGCGAGTTGCTGTTAGGTAAGCCAGTTAAGTCGTTAAAAAAGGCCAGCTTCTGCAATTGCCGCTGCTGCAATTTCATTCGGGTGACATCGCTTAAGGTCGCAATGTAGGCCGCTTCCCCGGGGAAACTAGCCGGGGCTTCACGAACGGTTAAAATGGCAGAGTAACGCTGATTATCTATATCGCGACCCACTATCAAAATACTCTGGTTACAGGGGAAGCCTCCGTCAATATCATCAATTTCCGTTGCTGATAGGAGTTCCTCGAGTCTTGAATTCAGACAGGCTGATTCGTTCAAGCCGGAAATGTCGGTAAATGGTGTATCAATCGCTATTACCCGACGGCGCCCGTCCAAAAGCGCAATGCCTGACAACACGTCATGCTCTGAGTTCTTCCCGGAATTAATGCTGGTGGTATCATAGTAGTCGGCAGAAATATTCGTCCAGGATCCCTGAAAGCGCAGCGGTTTCTGACTGCTACGGCGAACCTCGTCTCTAACCCAAACGTAATGCCCCTGTTGGTGACGAAAGCGATATTCACAAACAAATTGTTCTTCTTCAAAGCCGCGTAGAGCTGTTTTCTTTACTGTTTTTACGTCGTTAGGATGAATGTTGTTCAGCCACCAGCCCGGTGCCATTACCTCTTCTGTTGAGTATCCCAGAATGCGTTCGCAGTTTGTGCTTACCCAGTCGACGCAGAAGCCGGAATCGAGAGCCCTAAGCTCGTAGTGTACGGTTGGGCTGTTACCGAGATAGCTATGCAGTAACTCACGAGACTTTTTAAACCGTAAAAACCAAATGCGGCGAATAAAGAAAAACAGAAAAATGATGGATAGTGCGACAAACGCCCAGGGCTCCCATTGAATTAAGGTGCTTTTCGTGTCGGCTTCCACCGGTAACTTAGGAATTAAGGCGTTAGCGCCTATTTCCCAGATGATAGCGGCTATTATATAGCTGAGCGCCAGAATAACTTCCGGTCGTTTGAAAAATCGTTTACGCGATGCTCTATGCAGTGTTAACTCTCTTTCATTTCTCATTATCGTATCCGTGCCCAGGGTATTTCTGATTTCTTCAATGACTTACTGAGAATAGAGCCTTGTAATTCTTCACACCCTATTTGCTTTAACAGTAGTAGCTTAGCGCGATCATTGATGCCCGTAGCTATGGTTGTTAAACCTCGCGCTCTGGCCATTTTGACCATAGAGGCTAACTCTCGTTTTTGATCGCTGTGAGACGTGGCTTTTTGCACTAATTCCTCAGACAGTTTTACCGCATCTACAGGCAGCACAAAAAGTGACTGTATAGTGGAGCGGCCTTCCCCAAAATGCGAGGCAATAACATTACAGCCAATGCTGCGTAGACGTTCCAGATAGCGTTTCGATTTGTCGGAAAGTGACATTAAGGCTCGTTCACTGACCTCGATATTAATATTTTGTGCTGGAAATTTGGTTTCCTGCAGCTCGTGCGCTAACACATTAAGTACAAGCGGGTCGACAATGTCATTAATGGTCACGTTAATAGCGACGCGTACAGTCACTTTTTGTTTTTGCCATACCCGCAGGTCTTTAAATGTGCGTTGAATAATCCATGACGTAAATTGCTGAGTTAAAGAAGCCTCTTCTATCATTGGCTTAAACTCTTCCACACTCATGCTACCGCGTTTAGGGTGTACCCATTTCGCAGACACTTCCAGTACAGAGAAGTAGCCGGAATTAGTATTGAGCCGAGGCTGGTAGTAAAGCTGAATGTCGTTATTCTTCATTGCTTCGTTAAACTGACGCGAAAAAGTGACTTCTTCAATCTGGTCGATGGCCTCGTCTTGTTCCAGAAACGAGAACTGTTGTTTCTTTTGGAAAGCGTTAAAGGCGTGTGACTGGGCTTCGTCAAAAACTTTTTGGTGATCTTCTTTCAGCTGTTCTTTTTTAACCCGAAGCACACCAGCGGTGCTGTCCATTTGATAAGAAACACCGTCAATGACTATGGGTTGCTCCAAAAAGCTCTCTATTTTTTGTTGAAGTTCTTTTGAGTTTTCTTCAGCTTCAGAGCGAACCCCAACCAATTCGTTTCTTGACGTCTGACCGACGTGAACCTGATCCCCCAGGAGTTTTTTTAGTTGAACAGCCATTTGCTTAACAAGTTCGTTGGCTTTTTCAGTTCCTACTTGCTGCTGAATTTTGTCCATATTCTGTAAGCGGAAGTTGAAAATATCGACCAGGTCATCGGGTGAACTGCCTTTTCCATGGCCAATGCTTTCTAACTGTCTTAGCAGGGCGTTGATATTGGGAAGGTCGGTTCCCTGGTATTTGAATTTGGCCGTTTGTTCGGCACCACTTAATTCTTTTATGACTTTGGCAACCATTCCCGCCATAGTGGCCACAAGAGTATAAGCAACCATGCGAAGCATCCAGCCGCCGACAATTTCGTTGCCGCTTATCAGCGACTCGGAAAAAGAAAAGGGGCTGAGTAATAGGCCACACATGAAACCAGCCAGGGCACCAATGCGTGACCCCAGCAGTAAACCGGCAAAAATCAATGGAAAGTAAAGTAGGTGCTCGTAAAGGCTCGGAAGCCCGCCCGTTATCTCAATGACCCTGATAATAGCCGCAATCAGTATCGCCAACACGAAGCCCATGAACACCTGTTTTTCGGCGTTCATCTCGGTGAAGTTGACGACACTTTCTTTGAGCCAGCTGGTAAAGCTGTTTGGGTCTTCCAATTTAGGCATTTATTCTTATCAGTTGTGATAAATTAGGCAGTTAGCTATCTTGAGGTTGTTATCAATCTTAACTTCTGTCAAGTATTTAAGCCGAGAATCATTAACATCAAGGAACCAGCTATGCGGGAATCTTTAGAACGGCGGTCATTTTTACTGACATTGATTTTAGTCAGTATCGCCTTCGCCTGGGTACTTATACCGTTTTGGGGAGCTATTTTTTGGGCTTGTGTGGTGACTGTTATTTTTTACCCGCTACAACAAAAACTGAAAAAGACGTTTGGAGACAAGCCCAACCGGGCAGCTCTTGTAACCTTGCTGATTGCATTGGTTATTGTGGTGATTCCGGCGCTGGGTATTTCATATTCCTTTGTGCAGGAGGGGGTTAGTTTTTATCAGCGGCTGGACGAAGGCAAAATTAACCCCGGTAAGCTCTTTGATGATATTCAAAAGGCGTTTCCGGTTATTAGTGACTTGCTTGCTCAGTTTGATATTAAAGCCAGCGATGTACGGGAGAAAATATCATCAGGAGCCGTTAGTGGTAGTAAATTTTTGGCAGAAGAAGCGTTAAGCATCGGTCAAAATACATTCTCTTTTATCATTAGCCTTTCGCTAATGATTTATTTGACCTTTTTCCTTTTGCGGGACGGTCACTTGCTGATTGACCTTTTAGTAAAAGCGCTGCCTTTGGGCGATGAACGAGAACGTAAGCTGTTTACTAAATTTGCAGAGGTAACTCGGGCAACAGTGAAAGGAAACATTGTTGTGGCAATAGTTCAGGGCACATTGGGTGGCATAATTTTCGCGTTACTGGGTATTCCCGGAGCCCTGCTGTGGGGTGTCGTCATGGCCTTTTTGTCGTTAATCCCGGCGGTTGGCGCGAGTCTGGTAT
The DNA here is from genome assembly GCF_002364295.1 of Idiomarina sp. UBA3176. NCBI lineage: Bacteria > Pseudomonadati > Pseudomonadota > Gammaproteobacteria > Alteromonadales > Idiomarinaceae > Idiomarina > Idiomarina sp. UBA3176. The sequence continues at coordinate 75,305 of NZ_DEXU01000024.1, read as the reverse complement.
GGCTACCTGTATCTATTTATTTGTATGCGACAGGTAACTGGATAGCCGGCACCATTCTGGTGGCTTACGGGGCAATAGTTATTGGTTTGGCCGACAACGTACTGCGCCCGGTTTTGGTAGGGCGTGATACGAAATTACCGGATTATCTGGTGCTGTTTTCTACCTTAGGCGGTTTATCGCTGTTTGGTATTACCGGGTTTGTTTTAGGGCCGCTGGTTGCGGCCCTGTTTTTGGTGTTCTGGGATATCTTTATGAACGAGTTTAATAGCGTTTCTTAAAGTTGTGGGCGCGAGTATCCCCCAACACTGCCGTTGGGGGATAACACCCATTGCCACAACTGGATGTCGCGCGCACGGAATGCACCAGCACAGGACAGCAAATAGTATTTCCACATACGATAAAATTCGTCATCAAACTGTGACTTAATAGATGGCCAGGCTTTATCGAAGTTTTCAAACCAGGCCATTAAGGTTTTATCGTAATCGGCACCAAAGTTGTGCAGGTCTTCGCAGACAAACTTTTCTTCCAGTGCCGTTCCTATTTGTGAAATAGACGGAATTTCGCCATTCGGGAAAATGTACTTGCTGATCCACGGGTCGGCTGCGGTATCACTGACGTTTTTACCAATAGTGTGCAGCAGGAACAGGCCGTCTTCTTTGGTGCAGCGCAGAGCGACATCCATATAGTCGTCGTAGTTCTTCTGACCGACATGCTCAAACATTCCTAAGCTGATAACGCGGTCAAACTGTTCGTCCAGCTCGCGGTAGTCCTGTAGCCGGAATTCTACCGGAAGACCTTTGCAGCGCTCTTTGCCAAGGGCTACCTGCTCTTTGGATATAGTGACACCAACACATTCGACACCGTAGTTTTCAGCGGCATACTGCATGAAGCTGCCCCAGCCACAACCAATATCAAGAACGCGCATGCCTGGCTTCAATCCCAGCTTTTTACAGCACAGTTCAAGTTTATGCCGTTGTGCTTCGTCAACGTCTTTGGCTTTTTCCCAGTAACCACAGGTGTAAACCATACGCTCATCGAGCATAGACTGATAAAGGTCATTGCCCATGTCGTAATGATGCTGACCAACCTCCCAGGCTTTGGATTTACTTTGTAAGTTGAAGACTCGGCTTTTTAAGGAATGGAAAATAAGGCGGGCGGGGTTAACTTCATCCTGAATGCCGGAGCGCAGTAGCTGGAAGAAAAACTGGTCAAGCGATTCGGCGTCCCACAAACGAGCCATATAAGATTCACCCAAGCCAAGATTACCGCGCGACAGTGCCTGATCAAATACGGTTTCATCGTGAACCTGCATATCCCAGGCTCTGTCACCGTTAATGCGGATATCTGCTTTTGCTAAAAGCTCTTCAACATACTCTCGTGATGTCGACATATTTGTTCGCCCATTCCGGAAAATGATGGTTAAAAACGTTATCAAGAATGGGCGAAACTGGCAATAAAAAGCCTTTTACCCGTCTTTTTTCGACGTAAACTCAGGGTAAGCTTCAACGCCGCAATCGACTTGATCTAAGCCGATATATTCCTGCTCTTTAGTTACACGAATGCCCAATATTAGCTTCAGTATAGCCCAGACAATAAGACTACTGAAAAACACCCAGCAGAAAATGGTACCGACACCGGCTAACTGAATAACAAAGCTGGCACCGTCATCGCTGAGCGGCACCACAAGGGTACCGAAAATACCGACCACACCGTGTACCGAAATAGCACCGACCGGATCGTCAATGTGGAGCTTATCCAGCCCAATAATGGAGAGCACGACAATAAGCCCCGCAATAAAGCCGATAACGCCGGCAAGCCAGGGTTCTGGGGTAACAGGTTGTGCGGTAATGGCAACCAGACCGGCTAAGGCACCGTTTAAAATCATGGTTAAATCGGCTTTTTTCCACAACAGCTTAGTAAATAGCAGCGTGGCGATAGTGCCAGCTGCGGCCGAGGTATTAGTGTTTACCATGGCGCGGGCTATGGCATTGGCATCGTCAACGGTGCTTAGCGCTAACTGTGAACCGCCGTTAAAACCAAACCAGCCAAACCAGAGAATGAAGGTACCCAGCGCGGCCAGTGGCATATTAGAGCCGGGTAAAGCGTTGATACTGCCATCACTCAGGTATTTACCGGAGCGCGGGCCAAGTAAAAGAACCGCAGCAAGTGCCGCTGATGCACCGGTTAAATGCACAATGCTGGAGCCGGCAAAATCGACAAAGCCCCATTCCGTCAGCATTCCACCGCCCCAGGTCCATAAGCCCTGTACCGGATAAATGACCGCACTAAGCACGACACAGAACAGCAGAAAGCTCATTAGCTTCATACGCTCGGCAACGGCACCTGAGACTATCGACATAGCAGTAGCAACGAACACCATCTGAAAAAAGAAATTAGCGTCAGCCGCGTAAGCTGAGGTTGAAGGATCGGGGTACATGACTTTGTAGCCGATAACCAGGTAAACAATACAGGCGATGGCGTAGAGCACGATGTTTTTGGTCAGAATTTCGGTGGTGTTTTTGCTTCTGACCAGACCCGCCTCCAGCATGGAAAAACCAGCCGCCATCCACATAACCAGCGCCCCGGATATGAGTAAGTAAAAGGTGTCTACCGCGAAAGTGAGTTGTTGTAAGTTTTGTGCTTCCATGATGGGCTCCTTAAAGGGCGTCTTGGTCGGTTTCGCCAGTGCGTATGCGAACGCATTGCTCCAGCGGCATAACGAATATTTTTCCGTCGCCGATATTGCCGGTATGAGCCGCGGCAATGACTACTTCCAGAGCTCGTTCGACGGTTTCGTCGGGAACCGCCAGTTCAATTTTCATTTTGGGCAGGAAGTCGACTTGATATTCGGCGCCCCGGTACAGTTCGGTATGCCCCTTTTGACGTCCTACTCCCCGGACTTCGGTTACTGTCAGGCCTTTACAGCCAATTTCAAACAGCGCTTGCTTCACATCCTCCAGCTTGAAGGGTTTGATTAACGCAACGAGCATTTTCATGGTGCTTTCCTTATTAAAATATTGTTAAGCAACCCTTTAACTTCACGAAGCGTGCCAGAATTTAACTAGCTGATATTTATGAATAAATAATATTTACGTAATTTTTCTGCACAAAAAACGTGCGCCCCTTCTGTGCATTGCACCAAAAGTGCTATTGAACCAAAAGGGTACAGGGGAGATACTATTTACCTACAGTAGCGAATGATTAAGGGTGCAGTGGCATGAGAGTTGGCGCGCGGCAGAGCGATCTTATCGGGCAGACGGATTTACTTCGTATACCGTCGCTGTCTGATTTAACCGGATGCGATATCTTTATTAAATGCGAGTTCCAGAATCCGGGCGGCTCCATTAAGGATCGCGCGGCTAAGCAACTGATTGATGACGCTATGGAACGCGGCGAGTTAAAGCCGGGTATGACGGTGGTTGAAGGTACCGCCGGTAATACCGGTATTGGCCTGGCTGTTGTGGCAAAGTCTTACGGCTTGCGTATGTTAGCGGTCATGCCCAATGACCAGACACCGGAGAAAGAGCGCATGATCCGCTTGCATGGCGGTGAACTGATGGCGGTTGATCCGGTTCCTTTTAAGAACGAAAACCACTTCTACCATACGGCGCGCCGTTTAGCGGAAGAACGCGATGATTGCTGGTGGGCTAACCAATTTGAAAACACCAGTAATGCTCGTGCGCATTACCTTCATACTGGCCCGGAAATATGGGAACAAACCGAAGGGAGAATTGACGCTCTGGTGTCTGTGGCTGGAACCGGTGGCACCATTGGTGGTAACTCTCGCTTCTTAAAAGAGCAGAACCCGGAACTGGATGTTTGGGTGGTTGACCCGGATGGTTCCGGTATCTATGAGTTTTTACGCAGCGGCGAATATGTGTCGAATGGCGGCTCTATGACGGAGGGCATTGGTATTATGCGGCTAGTGGATAATTTCCGCCAGGCACGTATTGATCACGCGGTTAATTTGCCCGATCAAGATTTAGTGACGTTGTCACGTTATATCCGAGACGAAGATGGTATTGTTCTGGGGAGTAGCTCGGCGCTAAACGTGGCTGGTGCGTTGGCCGCAGCTTTACGAAAAGGTCCGGGACACCGCATTGTGACCTTTTCCTGTGACTTGGGTGAACGTTCGGTGAGTAAGCTGTACAACCCGGAATATTTGCGCGGACGCGGGTTAAACCCTGACCCGGAACCCATTGACGTATTAATGACGCGTTATCGCGAGCTTGGCGATAAGGTACTAGAGGTTAACTGGAACAATGACTAAACGTATTTTTGGGTGTTTGTTTTTATTGGTATCAGCAACCGCAGTTCAGGCGCAGGACGAGACGCCGGATGCGCCGTTCCATGACCTTCAAGTTCCGCAGTTTCTGGACATTGCGCACCGCGGTGCTTCCGGTTATTTACCCGAGCACACTCAGGCCAGCACCGTTATGGCTCATGGGCTGGGAGCGGACTTCATAGAGCAAGACGTGCAACTGAGCCGTGACAGCGTTCCGGTCGTTCTGCATGATGAAATTCTGGACCATGTCACCAATGTCTCCGAAGTGTTTCCGGAAAAGCATCGTCCCGATGGTAAATACTATGTGGTCGATTTTTCGCTGGAAGAGCTTAAACAGTTAACTATGGTCGCCCGGCATAAAGATTATGAGCTGGTTTACCCTAAGCGATTTTCTCACCCCGATGTTCACTTTCCTATACAAACGCTGGATGAGGAAATCAAACTGATTCAGGAGCTGAATCGCGTTCGGGATATGTCGACAGGCATTTATATCGAGATCAAATCTCCGCGCTGGTATCAGCAGCAAGGGTACGACGCGACGGCGGCCGTGATGTCTGTCCTGGCTCACAACGGATACCACGACAAACGGCCAACACCGGTTTATCTGCAGTCTTTTGACCCGGAAGTGTTACGTCGCTTAAAGCGTGAATTTAACTGGGACTTTCCGTTAATTCAGCTGGTGGGTGACAATGAGTGGGGAGAGACCGATATTGATTACAGCGCCATGCGCACGGGCGCCGGGCTGGAGTCAGTAAAAAGCTACGCTGAAGGTGTCGGCTTGTGGGTAAACCACGTATTGACCGGAGTGAATGAAAACGGTGAGCCTGAATGGGACAGTGTTTTAAAGTCAGCGGAAGAGAAAGGTCTGGATGTTCATGTTTATACCTTGCGGGCCGATGACTTACCCGAAGGCGTGGAGTCTCATGCGCAATTACGCCAGTGGTTAAAACAAGCTGGCGTAGAGGGCGTGTTTACTGACTTTCCGGATAAAAAGTAAAGCGCATTTTGAAACCGTCGCTGCCGTCATCGTAGTATTCCGGCAGAATATCGATGGTTTCGAAACCACAGCTTTGATACCAGTGAATAGCGGCCTTGTTGTCGCTTTTCACTTCCAGCGACATGGCATTAGCGCCGGCGGTTTTCGCCGAATTCAGCACTTCATTCATAAGCAGATTACCTACCCCTAAACCGCGAAAGCTCTGAGCTACGGCTATTGAGTACAGGCGCCATACTTTGCTGTTACGCCGGGTAAAGGCAATAGCATACCCGGCTAAATCGTTACCTGAACGTGCTACCCAGCAATAGTTATGGCTGGATTCAATTACTCGTTTAAAACTGCGACGACTAATGCAACTGTAATTAAAAGTTGCACGTTCTAAAGAAACTAATTGTTCAAGGTCGTTCTTGTCTGCCCGCTCAATGCGAAACTCAGTATTCATCCAGGCGTCGTCCAAAATCAGCCATAATCAGCCGGTACAGCTCATAACCTAAGTGTTTGTCTTCCACACCAGATTCAATTGACGGGTTGTCATTAATTTCAATAACAACAGGGCCTTGCGGTGTTTGTTTAATATCTACACCGTACAGGCCGTCACCTATTAAGCGGGTTGCCTGTAATGCCAGCCGCACCACATCTTTAGGAGCCTGATGCACGCCTAAAGTGGCAAAAGAACCGCTTTTACCTCGTGAGGACGACTCGCTGTGGTTATAAATTTGCCAGTGGTTACGCGCCATAAAGTACTGGCAAGCGTATATGGGTCGGTTATTCAGTACACCAATACGCCAGTCGTAGTCGGTTCTCATATACTCTTGTGCCAGCAGTATAGTGGACTGCTCGAAAAGCTCCGTTGCCACTTGTTTAAACTGGGCTAAGTCTTCTGCTTTTTCCACGCCAATAGAAAATGAACCGTCAGGAATTTTCAGCACAACCGGGTAACCCAAACGTTCGCCTATTGCTTCGTAGTCGATATCTGATTGGCTCAACAAGAGTTCTGTTTTTGGTGTCGCTACCTTATGTTTATCCAGTAACTCTTTTAAGAACACTTTATTGGCACATTTAACAATGGAGTCCGGGTGGTCAATGACGACCATACCGTTGGCTTCGGCTTTTTTCGCAAAGTGGTAGGTATAATGATTAATACGGGTGGTTTCGCGAATGAAAAGCGCATCGAACTCCAACAGACGATTGAAATCGTTTGCGGTAATCAGCTCAGCTTCAATATCGGCCTCTTTGGCGGCTTTTATAAACAATGACAGTGCTTTTTTGTCACTGGTCGGAATGGCTTCGTCCGGGTTATACAAAATGGCCAAATCAAAACGGTACTCTTTGCGGGTGCGCGCTTTGCGCCACACTCGTTTACTGAAATGATCCAGTGAGTTACCAAAAAAGCTTTGTTGCTCATCAGTTAACTGATTCAACGCACCTGATGTCAGCTTGTTAATATGCCAGCGACCGTTAAATTCCAGTTCAACTTTTAAAATAGGGCATGGGTAGCGCTCAAATATTTGGCGTGCAAAAGAAGCCAGTTCAGGCTGTTCGCATAAGCCAAAACAAATCAGTAGCGACAGCGACTTTTCGTCACGATTCTGCAAATATTTAGTGAGTGATCGGTCGGCGGTATTAATCAGTAACTGATAATGGGAAAAGTTGGTCAGGTCATTAATAGTCGCAACCGACGGCATAACTCTTTGTCCGCGAGCCTCTGCCAGCAGACTAACGTAGTAGCCGGTTGACAGGTAAGATAAGTCGTTACACAAATTTAGAACATGATAACGACTCTGCAAGTGTGCCGATTGTAAGTATTCACTTGCGGTGAGTAGGCTTTGACTAGGGTAATAAGGCTGCCAGTCGGCGGCGTTATCTATGATAAGGTGAACGTGTTGCTGCATGTCGTAAAGTACTCAGAAGTCGTTAAAAATAATGTAAGTTATTTGCTTATTATTTGCGTAATAAATGCAACTCACACTATATTAGAAAGACGACGGATAACAAGCAGATTTGCTGTTTTATCTTTTTCAAAGGAGTCAGGTGAATGCTGACAATTCTGGCAAAGCTGTTAAAAGCTTTGAATTCTGAAACCAGCGCCTGGGCACTGGCGTTAGCTGTAGTACTAGGAATGTTTATGGGGATAACCCCGCTATGGCGAATTCATAACTTAATAATTTTATTGGCGGCATTAATATTCCGCGTAAACCTCAGTCTATTCATTGTGTCTTTTGGTATTTTCTCGGGTATTGCTTACCTGCTGGACCCTTGGTTCCACAGTGTCGGTTTGAGCTTATTAGAAGCGTCAGGCTGGCAGGGCATTTATGAAGCACTGTATGCAACTGCCTTAGGACGTCTGTCCATGTTTAATCACACCATAACTATGGGTAGCTTTGTTATCGCTTTGATTGCCGCGCCGGTTGTAGCTGCGTTGAGTTACTGGATTATTGCCAATTACCGTAAAAGAATTCAGGCTCAAATAATGAAAATGCGCGTGGTGCAGGTTATTCGCGGTAGCCGTTTCTGGCAGATCTATACGGACTTGAGGGGGTGAGTATGAAGCGCAGTATCATTCGCTGGCCGGGACTGGCCGTTTTCGCCGGGTTCGTATTGTTGTTGGTCGCTATTTCCTGGTTGTTTCTGGACGCTATTATAAAAGTTACATTAGAGCACACGCTGGGAAGACTGAACGGCGCTGAAGTTAATATTGAGCGAGTGGAGCATAGCTGGGTACCTTTATCTCTGACTTTGGCCGGTATCCAGGTCACCGACCCTAATGCACCGAAAAATAACCGGGTACAGGTTGGTGAAGCTTCAGCGGACATCAGCCCTACAGAAATTGTGCTTGGCCGAACCTTAATTGAACAGCTGACTATGACCGGCGTTCGTGTTAATCAGCCACGGGAAAGCGAGGGTGACGTTTATGTCATGCCGGATCAGGAAGACGTGCAGAATTGGGCCAGTCAGTCCTGGGATAAACTGACCATGTCTTTACCTTCTGTGGACGATATTGTCAGCCAGGTTGATTTGCGTACAGAAACGGTGATTGATGAAGCCAAAGCTGCCTACGAGCAGCAAGAACAAGAGGTTAAAGCAGCTAGAGAAGCTTTGCCGAGTAAAGACAAAATAAAAGAATACGAAGAGAAAATTAAGCAAATTACCGAAGGCAAAGTAGAAGGCCTGGCTGATATTGCGGCGAGAAAAGAGGCTTTAGATGAGTTAAAAGACTCGATTCGGGCAGATAAAAAGGCGGTCAGCAACTTTCGTGATGAAGTGAAGCAGGCGAAAGAGGTGGTGCAACAGCAAATAGCCGACCTTAAGAACGCGCCGGGTAACGATATTGACCGAATTAAGTCGTTTTTCAGTCTGGACGGAAGTGGTTTAGAGAACGTGACTGGTTTGTTATTAGGCGAAAAAGCGCGGGAGTGGAGTAAGTACGTACTTCTTGCCTATGAACAGCTGGGGCCTATGCTGGCGCGTTCGGACAACTCTGCAACGGTAGAGCCGGTGCGCGGCGAGGGGCAGAGAATTTCCTTTGCCGATGACAACGCACCACCGGAGTTTTTAATTAAAAAGGCGCGCACCGAATTTATGGTTGGCGGTACGGTTATTGATGTCGACTGGCAAAATATTACCCACCAGCATAATTTACTGGGTCAGCCGACGACGTATCAGGCTCGGGCCGATAACAGCGACTTGTGGAATGCGTTTAACCTGAATGGCGAATTATCGCTGACTGACCTGGGCATTGATGCGAAGCAGCAATGGCAGTTAAAAGGCGCAAAACTGAATAACCTAAAGCTTAGTAATAGCAGCGAACTCAGTGCCAATATTTTATCGTCCATGATGGACAGTGATGGAACCGTGCTAGTTCGTGAGAATAAACTGGACGGGAAAGCCATGGTACGCATGCTGAATCTTGACTTAGAAGCCGAGGGCAGCAGCAAACTGACTTCTGCGGTTGCAGGTGCTTTAAAGCAACTACAGCGGTTAGATATTACCACCAACATTGGCGGTGATATTCAACGGCCATCGCTGAGTTTTGAATCCGATTTAGATGACCAATTAGGCGATGCGTTGGCTCAATCCGCGATGGGCGAGGCCGACGAAAAACTGGCCGAAATAAAAGCTGACCTTACTGCCAAAGTTTCAGAGCAATTAGGTGGTCAGCAAGGCTTGCTGGAAAATCTGACTCAATGGGACAATGAATCTGGTGAACAGAGCAAACAACTGGAAGAGCTGTTAAAAGCCAAAGTTGGAGACAGTCTTAAGGATAAGCTCAAGGGCCGCCTTTTGGGCGGCTCTTGAGTTCCATTTTTATAGCATAAACAATCCAATAGCCACGGCTAAACCCATTAATGGCACCACAACAGTTACTGCGGCAACCGCCCAATAAGCGGCGCTGTGTTTCTCGTTACAAATAGCGCGAATAGTGGTAACTACGTAGCCATTGTGGGGCAGCGAGTCGAGCGCTCCTGAGGAGATCGAAACAATACGGTGCAATTGCTCGGGGTTAACCCCCGCCGCCATGTAGTGCGGGCCTACTTCAGGTAAGGCGATAGCCTGCCCACCGGATGCTGAACCGGTTAACCCAGCAATAACACTTACTGCAACCGCTGCGCCCACCAACTCATTGCCTGGCAAGCTAGTCATGGCAGTAACGGCGGCATCAAAGGCCGGAGTTATTTTGGCGATGCTGCCAAAGCCAACCACTGCCGCAGTATTACCAATAGCCACTAAAGCCCCTGTGGTAGCTTCATGAATGGCGGTCTGGGGTTTGTGAAAATGCTTAAAGTTAATAACGGCAATAGCAATTACACCGCCCAGCAAAGCTACTATCAGGGCGTTTTGCTGCAAGGTGTCGTGAAAGGTAAAAGATAGCCCCAGAACAACTAACAGTGGAATTAAGCCACTAATGGGTGAGGGCAGTTTCCGCTCCAGCAATATCGGGTCGCCTTCACGTGCTTCAAACTTCTCACCATTAGCTATGGCGCGGTTAATAATCTTTCTTAACCACCAGTAGCCAAAGGTTGCCATTAATACTGCGACTACCAAACTGACTTCCCAGGCAGCATAAGGCGAAGTGCCGAGGTATTTTACGGGTATCCAGTTCTGGATTTCCGGTGAGCCGGCTGAGGTCATGGTAAAAGTGACGGAGCCAAAAGCCAGTGCTGCCGGAATAAAACGTCGAGGCAGGTTGGCATCTTTAAATAAACTGAGCGCCATTGGGTAAACCGAAAAAGCGACAACAAAAACGCTGACACCGCCATAGGTTAAAATGGCACAGGCCAGTACCACCGCCAGAACTGCCTGCTTGCGACCGAGTTTATTGATGATCCAACTCGCGACACTGTCGGCTGCTCCGGTATCCTCCATGAACTTACCAAATAGAGAACCGAGTAGAAACATAAAGAACCAGGCGGCAACAAAGCTGGCAAAACCATCCATATAAGCACTAACGAAATTGACCTCGCCGGTCAGTAGCGGCACTCCACTACACAACGCGACTATAACAGCGCACAGAGGGGCACTGATAAACAGGTTTACTCCTTTTAAAGTGAGTACGATAAGCAACACAAGGCCGCCAACCAGACCAATCATACTTAACATGAGTTACCCCGCGGATTAAAGAAACAAAACATGCTCAACATAGCTAATGATCCTGATGATCCCGGAACACGGGCAGTGACCAGTTAAACTTGATTGCTCCAAGTCTAATGAGCAAAGTTGAGGTCATGCCCGCAGCTAATGCTATTAAAGGTTGATAGGGCACAATCAGGACATAAACGGTAGCGCCGATAATACAGGTGGTGGCGTACAGTTCGCTTTTTAAGACCATTGGAATATCGCGCGCCAGAACATCACGCAGCATGCCGCCAAAACAGGCCGATATAGTGCCCATGATGATAGCGATAAAGGGCGGAAACCCCGCTGATAGCGTTTTCTCCGCGCCCATAGTCGCAAAAAACGACAGACCAATAGCATCTGCAACCATTAGTGTGTTCATAGGAATATAGGCTCTGAACCGCAGCCATATAATAGTGAGCAGAGCGGCGACAATTATGGTGTACAGATAGACAGGGTCATGTGTCCAGAAAACCGGTAACCCAAGAATGAGGTCGCGCGTTGTACCGCCGCCAATTGCTGTTGCTGAGGCTAAAACGAGTACACCAAAACCATCCATCTTTTTGCGAAACGCTAATAACGTACCGGCTACCGCAAAAACCGCGACACCGGCATGGTCTGTCCAGTAAAATATTAATTCCATGAGTCATCAAAAAGTAGCAATGGTATGGCTTAGTTTGTCATTAACCTTTATGGATTCCCAGCACAAATTGATTGGCTATTTAGACGTCATAATTTTATGATGGCACCAATTTAAAAGCTGCTGTTGGGCTAAGGAACAGCAAAATGAGTGCAACCGAATACACGACAAAACATGTAGTTGACGATCTCGTTAGTAGCTATCAGCGAGTTCCAATGTTAGTGATCGCAGCGCATCCTGATCGGTCGCGGATTGGTGAACGCGCAGCGTTAATGGATTTGTACAATGAAGGAAGTGACTACCTAAGCAGGATAAAGCCTGAGTTTGCCAAAAATGGTAATGCTGGCAGAGCATTGCTTGATGAATTTATCAGCCGTTCTCCAATCATTTTTCAGCGCGAATCAGGCGGCCGTATTAAGCTAAAGGCGCATAGCACCAAAACAACAGTTACTATTGCCGGGCGTGGTGTTCAGGACGAATATATTCTGAAAGAAAGTGACCTGGATAACGGTGTCGTTATTGGCTTAAACCACCGCATCGTTTTACTTTTAAAGTTATTGCCGCTGCAAGACTCCTCGGTAGATGACAACGATGTGCTGTTTGGTATTAGCTCGGATATTCGTGCCATTCGGAATCGCGTTGCTCAACTGGCCGGGATGGACTTGCCGGTTATGATTAGAGGTGCTGCCGGAGTGGGTAAACAACAGGCGGCCTACGCAATTCATCAGGCCAGCGAACGTCGGGAACAACCTTTTATTAGTGTTAATCTGGCTGCCATACATGATGCGGTCGCAGAAGCTGAATTATTTGGTAGCTATCGAGGCGGTAGCCGGCAACCTGGCTATTTTGAGCAAGCCGGTAGCGGTACTATTGTGCTGGAAGACATCGAGGATGCCTCGCCGGGCTTACATCGTTTGCTTTATACCGTTCTACAAAGTAAATCCGTAGTACCTGTTGGTACAGAGGAAACGCTGCCAATTACTTGCCGTATTATGCTGACCAGTCATCAGGACTCTCGTGGCTTTGAAGAGAATTCAACGCTGTCCATGCTAATTGAAAAGCTTTCAGCTTATCAGTTGTTCATCCCGCCATTAACCGAACGTCGCGAAGATATTGGTTTGTTATTCGACTATTTTGTACGTGAGCAGTGGCGTAAGCTTTACGCTGACCGCTCTCATGATGTCAAAATTCCTGGTGAATTGATGAGCCAGCTGCTGACCTTTCATTGGCCGGGTAATGTACGACAGTTGCGCAACGTAGCGCGGCAGGTCGTTATTGATAGCCGTGAGCAAGAGCAACTGCACCTTGACCCGCAACTTTTATCTATGCTTAAGCCGAGCAACCCCGGGCATTGGGAAAATGAAACCAGCGTTCATCGTAAGCCCAACAGTGTTAGTCGAGATGAGTTACTGGAAACCTTGCGTAGCTGCCGGTTTGAGCTACAGGCTACAGCAAAAGCTCTGGGCATCTCACGGGCATCGGTATATCAGCTTATTCAGCGCTTTGAAGGGGTTCGTACAGCGCAGGATTTATCCGAAGAAGAGATTAAAAAGAGTTATGAACAGAACCGTTCCGATACTGAAAAAATGATGTGGGATTTGCAAGTGTCTCAAATAGGTTTACGGCGTCGGCTTAAAAGTTTGGGATATGATATTTGATAATACTGAGCGGCGTTAAACTTTCTGATAGTATAGCCGCCTTAGAAAAATTGAATTGCATTCTGGAGTAACTGTCCCCATATCGTGAGATGGTTATCCGAAATTTAATAATAAATTTAAATTAACTGAGGGAATTTTATGGACTTTTTTATTAGCTCAGCATACGCGCAAGACGCTGGCGGCCAAGGCAGTGGTGGTATGGAACTGATTTTCATGCTGGTCATGTTTGCGTTAATTTTTTACTTCATGATTTATCGTCCACAAGCAAAACGTGTCAAGCAGCATAAAGAGCTGATGGGTGCTTTGAGCAAGGGTGATGAAGTGCTGACTCAAGGTGGTTTGGTCGGTAAAATCACTAAAGTAAGCGAAGATAAAGACTTTCTCGTTATTGCTTTGACTGACGAGCTTGAAGTAACCATTCAGAAAGGTTCTGTGACTTCCGTTCTTCCGAAAGGAACAATGAAGTCTCTCTAATCTCTGACATTAGAAACAGGGGCACGACGTGTTAAATAAATACCCGTTGTGGAAAAATCTGCTGGTTATTTTTGTCGTATTGGTGGCAGCGCTCTATGCGCTGCCAAACATTTACGGTGAAGATCCAGCAGTTCAAATTTCCGCAAACCGAAATGCGACCATCGATACCAGCACCATGGATCGCGTAAAGAGCAGTCTGGAAAACGTTGGCATACAAGCTAAAAGTATAGCTTTAGAAGAAGAGCAGCTTTTAGTTCGACTGAATTCCGATGATGAGCAGTTAAAAGCCCGGGAGAGTATCCTGGAGAGTTTAGGTGATAACTACATAGTCGCTTTGAACCTTGCTCCTGCAACTCCTGAGTGGTTGAAGAGTGTTGGTGCTCAGCCAATGAAACTGGGGCTGGATTTACGTGGCGGTGTACACTTCTTGATGGAAATCGACATGGACGAAGCCGTTCGTAAAATTGTCGATGGTATGAAGGACACGATTCGTGCCGAACTGCGTGAAGAACGTATTCGTTACAGCGCTGTTCGTGTTAATGACACGACGGTTGAAATTGAGCTTCGTAATGAAGAAGCTTATGCAGAAGCTGCCAACTATCTGGATGGTCGTTATCAGGGTTACACCTTATTAGAAGATGACGAAAACCAACTGCTGCAATTGCAAATGAGCGAGCAGAAGCTTGCCGAAACTCAAGATTACGCAGTATCTCAAAATATCACCATTATGCGTAACCGGGTTAACGAGTTAGGTGTTGCCGAGCCGGTTATTCAGCGGCAGGGTTCAAACCGCATTGTGGTGGAACTACCGGGCGTACAGGACACGGCTCGCGCGAAAGAGATTTTAGGAGCTACAGCAACGCTGGAGTTCCGTATGGTTGATTCCGAGAACGACGTGCGTGACGCACAGAACGGTCGTGTACCTTTTGGCAGCGAGTTAATGCCAATGCGCGACGGCCCGGATCAATTGCTGAAAGAAGACGTTATTCTGACAGGTGACCATATTGTTAATGCTGGGGTTGGTTATGATGAGTACAACCGCCCGCAGGTTAATATTACTCTGGATGGCGCTGGCGGTAACAAGATGTCTTTATCGACTAAAGACAATGTTGGTCAGCCTATGGCTACCGTCTTTATTGAATATAAAGCCACAGACGAGCGCGACGAAGAAGGTAACTTACAGTTCACTAAGAACGCGGAAGTTATTAACGTTGCAACAATTCAGTCTCGCTTAGGCAGCAATTTCCGTATTACCGGGGTAGGCGCAAACGAAGCTCAGAATTTAGCGTTGTTATTACGCGCCGGTGCACTTATCGCGCCGATTCAAATTGTCGAAGAGCGTACTGTAGGTCCAAGCTTAGGTCAGCAGAACATTGATTCTGGTACTCAGGCAATTTTTTGGGGCTTTGTTTTAGTTCTTGCCTTCATGTTGTTGTACTACAAAAAGTTTGGTCTGGTTGCCAACTGTGCTCTGGCAGCAAACCTGGTTCTTATTATCGGTGTTATGTCGATGATTCCGGGAGCCACACTGACTTTGCCGGGTATGGCAGGTATTGTACTGACGGTTGGTATGGCAGTAGATGCCAACGTACTTATTTTTGAGCGCATACGTGAAGAAATAAAAGCGAAACGAAGCCCTCAACAGGCAATTCATCACGGTTATGACAGCGCCTTGTCGACCATTGCCGACGCGAACGTAACAACGCTGATTGCAGCGCTTATCTTGTTCGCTATTGGTAACGGCCCTATTAAAGGCTTTGCTATCACTCTTGCTATCGGGATTATAACGTCCATGTTTACTGCGATAGTCGGAACCCGTGCCATTGTTAACTCAGTTTGGGGCGGCAAAAAGCTGTCTAAACTGTCTATTTAGGGGGAGCCATGCAAGAGATAATTAAAACCGATGAACGACTTCCCTTCATGCGCTTCCGCGGAATTATGGGCATTATCAGTGCAGTACTGGTAGTGGCTTCCATAGTTTCGTTGTCAGTCAATAAGCTCAACTTTGGGTTGGACTTTACTGGCGGAACCTTACTTGAAGTTGGCTTTGATAGCGCGGCAGATTTAAGTCGTGTTCGTGGCGCATTAGATGAAGAAGGGTTCAGTGACGCAGTAGTTCAAAACTACGGCTCGCAGGAAGAGATACTGATTCGTCTGGAGCCTCGGGAAGGAGTAAAAGCGGAGCAGCTGGGTACCACAATACTTGAATCTCTGCGCACCGAGTTTGACCAAACCGTTGAAATGCGTCGTATAGAATTTGTTGGCCCAAATGTGGGCGACGAATTTATAGAGCAGGGCGGGTTGGCTATGCTAACCGCTTTAATCTGTATTCTACTTTACATTGCAATGCGTTTTGAGTGGCGCTTAGCCGTGGGCGCAGTGGCTGCGTTAGCGCACGACGTCATTTTAACCTTAGGACTATTCTCTGTATTACAGCTAGAGTTCGACTTAACGGTTCTGGCGGCCCTGCTGGCGGTTATTGGTTACTCAATTAACGATACGGTGGTGGTTTGTGACCGTATTCGGGAAACCTTCCGTAAGTTTGCTAAGTTAACGCCAGTTCAAGCCGTTAATCGGGCACTAACCGACACATTAAGTCGGACATTAGTGACCTCGTTGACAACGATACTGGTGTTATTGACCTTGTTCTTCCTGGGTGGGCCATTAATTCATGGTTTTGCTACGGCGTTATTATTTGGTGTGGTTATTGGTACCTATTCATCCATTTATATTGCCAGTACCGTCGCACTGAAATTTGGTGTTAGCCGTGAAGACTTAATGCCGCCGGAAGTGGAAAAAGAAGGTGCGGACCAAGATCCGCTGAACTAGCCTTACGGTATAATTTGATTGGAGTGCATAGACATGTTGGCCGTTGTTTCACCTGCTAAAAACCTGGATTACGAAAGTGACTTGCCGGAACTTAATGTTACTCAGCCACGGTTGCTGGATAACGCTGAAGAACTGGTTGAGGTTTGTCGGCAACTAAGCCCGCAACAACTGGGGTCGCTAATGAAAATTAGCGACAAGCTGGCGGGCCTGAATGCTGCTCGCTTTCAGGAGTGGCAACGGCCTTTTAATGAAGACAATGCACGCCCGGCTATGTTTGCATTTAATGGTGATGTTTATACTGGTTTAGATGCTGCCAGTCTGAATTCAGAGGCCATTAATACGGCACAAAAGCAGTTACGAATTTTGTCCGGTCTTTATGGTGTCTTAAGACCTCTGGATTTGATGCAGCCATACCGACTGGAAATGGGTAGCAAGCTGGATAACCCTAAAGGCAAAAACCTGTATGAATACTGGGGCGATACCATTACGCAGACACTAAATGATGACCTGGCTGAGCTGGGAAGTTCAACTTTAGTGAATTTAGCTTCTAATGAGTATTTCTCGGCGGTTAAGCCAAAAGCATTAAATGCGGATATTATTACACCCGTGTTTAAAGATGAAAAAAATGGTCAATATAAAGTCATCAGTTTTTATGCCAAGAAGGCACGGGGACTAATGGCGCGATTTATCCTGAACCAAAAGCCAGAATCCGTGTCTGATCTAAAAGAATTTGATGCAAACGGCTATAGTTTCAATGAGGCTATGTCCAGCGATAAACAATTGGTTTTTTGTCGTGCTGAGCAAAAATAAAGGAGCGCACAATGAGTGACGATCAGGTTGAAACATCAACGGCAACAGAAGAAGCAAGTCGCAAAACGACTTGGATTGTTGTTACGCTTATTGTGCTGGCGGTTATCGCTGCCATAGTATGGTGGTGGCTGCCGGCTTCTGAAGACAAGAAGCAACAAACCGAAACGGTAGAAGTTGATCAGCAGCAATCAACCGAAGTTCAGGTTGAGGGGTATGAAGAAGAGTCTGAAGAACCTGAGCCTGAAATTGAGCCAGAACCGGTTCCAACCGAACCAGAGTCTGAACCGGAACAAGAGCCGGCTGAACCTGAGCCAGAACCTATTGCTTTGCCGGAGCTGGATAACAGCACACCGACGGTGCTTCAGAACCTTGATTCAACCGACGTCAACATTCGTCCATTAAAAAGCTCTCAGATTATTCGTGACGCAGTTGTGCTGATGGACAATATCAGCAACGGCAGCATTGTTCGCGAGCGAACTATTGTTCAGCGTCCCGACGGTCGCTTTAGTGTGTTGGAGGTTGATGGCGAACTCTATATTGACGAAAGTAGCTATCGCCGATACGACGCTTTAGTTGATTGGTTTGTCAGTCTGGAGCCTGATGCACTGGCTGAAAACTATGAATTATTTAAGCCATTAGTGCAGGAAGCTTACGCCGAAATTGGTTATCCGGAGTCAGATTTTGATGACACCTTGTTGGAAGCCATTAATGTCATACTTGAAACCCCTGTACCAGAAGGTTTGGTTCAGGTAGAAGATGACAGCGTTATGTATACTTTCGCTAACGACTCTTATGAATCTTTGCCTGCAGCGCAAAAACAGTTGCTGCGCATGGGGCCTGAAAATATTCAGCGAGTGAAAGAAAAGTTACGCGAAATAAGACAGGTACTACAGTAATTTTATGACCGATAAACAAGTAATTCCGGAATTTGTCAGAGGCGAATTTCCTGTTACCCATAACCGCTTTTTACGTTGGGTAGGCCGTTTTGGCTTACGCGTATTGGGCGGCTGGAAAATTAATGGTGAAATGCCAAACGTGAGAAAGGCGATTCTTCCGGTTGCGCCACATACATCTAACTGGGACTTCCCGGTTGGAGCCTGCGTCATGTTGGCTATGGGGTTAAAGCTTAACTACTTGGCAAAGAGCAGTTTGTTCCGCTTTCCGCTGAAAGGTTTGTTAACCAAGCTGGGCGGACTTCCTATAGACCGAAGTAGTGCGAATGGCGTTGTTGGCAACATGGTGAAAGAGTTTCGCGAAAAAAACGAACTGGTTTTAGTGATAACTCCTGAAGGAACGAGAAAGCGGGTAAAAGAGTGGAAGAAAGGCTTTTTACACATGGCACAGCAAGCTCGTGTCCCTGTTGTTCCTGTTGCTTTTGATTATGCGCGTAAAGCTATTGATATAGGCCCCGCGCTTATGATTGGCGATGAACTGGAAAAAGAGCTTGCCCGGGTTAAATCTTATTTTGAGCATGCGCAGGGTAAGCACGGAGAAGCGTGTTGAGAATGCTTCTTCGCAGTTTTCTGCTCCTGTTGATACTGCCGCTATTTAATGCGGCAGCAGCGGCAGATTTCTGGCAAAAAGAATGGGCTGTTCCTGAATATGCTGAGGGTAACAGCTTAATTATCCGTCCCATTGAAAGCTCTGATACCGATCGTTTATTCCACAGCTATATGACTTCGCAGAGGTGGCTTTATGATCGTCTGGGCTGGTCCTGGCCGTCAGAGAAAAGTACCCCTCAGCAAAACGAAACCATGGTGAATTACCATCTGCAACAGGCAAAAGCGCAAACGGCGTTTACTTATTTGGTGATTGATAAGGAAGATAAGTCCATTATTGGTGCTGTTTATATGGTACCGGTAGCTGCCAGTAGACAAGAAAAAAATGGCATTCCACGTAATGCGTATAACGCTGAAGTCAGTTGGTGGCTTTTAGAATCGGCCATTGACGATAACTTACATAATGATTTTTTTGTGCTTTTAAAAGATTGGCTGGAAGCAAGTTGGCCCTGGCGGCAAGTGCTGTTTCCGGTATCAGAAAATAACGAAACAGCTTTGCAGCTACTGGAAAGTAGCAGTGCCCGCTCGCTGGGTCGTGACTTAGATGCCCAGGAAAGGTATTTCTCCTACTCAATTTCACGCAAATAGCCCCACATTGTGCTATGATCGCGCGCAATTAACGAACGGTTAATAAGGAAAACTCATGCAG
Source organism: Idiomarina sp. UBA3176 (assembly GCF_002364295.1). Classification (NCBI taxonomy): domain Bacteria; kingdom Pseudomonadati; phylum Pseudomonadota; class Gammaproteobacteria; order Alteromonadales; family Idiomarinaceae; genus Idiomarina; species Idiomarina sp. UBA3176. The sequence goes on along the minus strand of NZ_DEXU01000024.1, from coordinate 55,791 downwards.
GTAATTGAAGGTGGAATAAACGCGGCTGGTAAAAAGTTTGCCATTATCGTTTCTCGCTTTAACCATTTTATGGTTGAAAGCTTATTAGACGGCGCGGTGCAGACATTAAAGCATTATGGTGAAGTAGCGGACGACGATATAACCGTTGTGCGTGTTCCCGGTGCTTATGAAATGCCGGTAACAGCGAAACGTCTGGCCAGTTCTGGTAAATACGACGCAATTATTGCGGTCGGTGCGGTTATTCGCGGTGGCACACCACACTTCGAGTTTGTTGCCGGTGAATGTAATAGCGGTTTAGGTCGTGTTGCGACCGAGTTTGATTTACCTGTCGCATTTGGTGTTATCACCACCGATACGCTGGAACAAGCCATTGAGCGCAGTGGTTCTAAAGCCGGAAATAAAGGCTCGGAAGCCGCATTAAGCGCGCTTGAAATGGTCAATGTACTGAAACAACTCTGAGATACTTCAAATGAAACCCGCAGCAAGAAGAAAGGCCCGCAAGTTGGCCGTGCAAGCAATTTACTCATGGCAGCTATCGCAAAATAGCTTTAGCGATATTGAGGCTCAATTTTTAACGGAAAATGACACCAGCAAAGTGGACGTTGACTACTTTTTAGAGTTAGTTCGTGGTGTTGGCGGGCATTACCGGACACTGGACGAAGCGCTGGAACCCTTTCTAGACAGACCGATTAAAGAGCTTGACCCTATTGAACTGGCTGTTCTTCGACTGGCGGCTTATGAGTTGCGTGAACGCGTTGATGTACCTTATAAAGTTGCTATCAACGAAGCAATAGAGCTGGCTAAATCTTTTGGTGCCGATGAAAGCCATCGTTTTGTCAACGGCGTACTCGATAAAGCAGTAGACACTTTCCGCCCAACCAGGCAGTAACTTATGCCCCGCGATGAATTTTCGCTAATTAATGAATACTTCACTCATCGCTCCGCAAAACGGGGCGATGTTGCTATGGGCATTGGAGATGACGGCGCTGTTGTCCGGCCAATGCCTGAGCATGACCTGGTCATTGTTACCGATACTCTGGTTGAAGGTGTACATTTTGATACGACCACGCCACCCCGTGCTATTGGTCATAAAAGTGTTGCCGTGAATTTAAGCGACTTAGCGGCTATGGGTGCTCAGCCGTGCTGGATTAGTCTGGCCTTGACGCTTCCTGGTATGGACGAAGACTGGCTACAGGAATTTAGTGGTGGCCTGGATGAAATTTGCAGCTATTACGATTGCCAGCTAATTGGTGGTGATACCACCAAAGGCCCACTGACAGTAACCATAACGGCTCACGGGCAGTTGCCTTCTGGCAGCGCCATACCGCGCTCCGGGGCAAAAGCGGGCGACTGGATTTATGTCAGCGGTTCTTTAGGTGATGCTGGCTTAGGCTTGCAGGTTACGCAAAATAAAGTGAGCACAACCGGACGACATTTGCAGCAGGTGATAGAGCGCCTGCATTACCCCACCCCCAGAGTCGCTTTAGGGCAAAGTCTGCGAGGCGTAGCAAGTTCCTGCATTGATATTTCTGACGGTCTGCTGGCGGATTTAAGGCATTTAATGACAGAAGCAGGCACTCAGGCGCAACTGGAATTGGAAAAGCTTCCACTGTCACTGGCGTTAACCGAAACACTTCAGGTGGATGACGCACTTGCTTTGGCTTTGACCGCCGGAGACGACTACGAGCTCTGCTTTACCTTACCTGAGGAACATCGGGGGCGTATGGAAACCTTAACAACTCATCTTAAAACAAGACCTGTATGTATCGGTCGTGTAGCGAACGGTGAATCCGGTGACATTCAGTTGCGCTATAATGGCGAAGACTGGTTGCTGGCTGAGGGTTATAGCAGCTTTAATCACTTTCCGCAGAACGAAGAAGCCACTAAATAAGAGATTTAAGGAGCCACAAGTCCATGTCTCATGCGAAACTTTCATGGTTTAACCCTATACATTGGCTTGCGTTGGGTTTTGGCTCCGGTCTTGCTCCTAAAGCGCCGGGTACCTTTGGAACCCTTATTGGTATTCCGACCGTTTTTTTATTAGCTCCACTTAACTGGTGGGAATATTTGCTGGCTCTGGTGGTAATGACGCTGGCCGGCATTTGGATATGCCAATATACCGCTAAGGCAATGGGTGAGCACGACCACCCTTCAATTGTCTGGGATGAAATAGTTGGCTATGCCGTGGCCATGTTCGCATTGCCTGTAGAGCCATTTTGGTTGCTGGCGGCGTTTGTGTTGTTCCGCATTTTTGATATCTGGAAACCCGGCCCAATTGGCTGGGCAGATAAAAAGCTAAGTGGCGGTAACGGTATTATGATGGATGACGTGCTGGCGGGTATTTTCTCGGCGGTATTACTGCATTTAGGCTGGTGGCTGTCAGGTCTGCCGGGCTAAAGCAAACCTGACCGTGTCATACTTCAGCCTTTCTTAATAAAGTCATTCACCTGCCGCTCAATACCTGCGGCATCCAGACCCAGTTCGGCACGAACTTCACCTTGCGAGCCATGTTTAATAAACTCGTCCGGTAAGCCTATTGTTAACACTTGCGGGCTTGCTTTGTATTGGGCTACGTATTCGCTCACGGCACTGCCTGCGCCGCCTGCTATGACATTTTCCTCTACAGTTACCAGCACTGAATGGGTTGTCATTAACTGGCCCAGACAAGCTGTGTCCAGTGGTTTTACGAAACGCATATCGACAACGGTGGCATTAAATTTGGCTGCCGCTGCTTCCACTTCCGGTAGCAGGGTACCAAAATTAAGGAAAGCAATATTCTGCCCCTCAGTAAGGGTTTGAGCTTTTCCTATATCAATAACTTTACCCTTACGAAGCTCCAGACCAACGCCGGCTCCTCGGGGGTAACGAACCGCTGCCGGACCTTTGTACTGATACCCGGTGGTTAGCATGTCCAGACACTCTTGTTCATTACTGGGAGCCATTACCACCATATTAGGTATGCAACGAAGGTAACTTAAGTCGAATGCGCCCTGGTGAGTGGGGCCATCGGCACCGACAATACCGGCACGGTCAATGGCGAAGAGCACATCAAGGTTTTGCAGAGCGACATCGTGAATGAGCTGATCATAACCGCGCTGTAAAAAGGTGGAGTAAATGGCTACAACCGGTTTCAGTCCTGAAATAGCCAGGCCCGCTGCGTAAGTCACACTGTGCTGCTCAGCTATAGCCACGTCAAAGTACTGCTGTGGATATTGCTGTGAGAACGTCACCATGCCCGAGCCTTCACGCATAGCCGGTGTTATGGCCATAAGTGACTTGTCATTACTGGCGGTATCGCACAGCCATTGGCCAAAAATTTCAGAATAGCTGGGAATACCCGGTGCTTTCTCAGGCAGGCTGGACTCTTTGGGATCAAACTTTGGCACGCCATGGTAACCAATAGGATCTTTCTCTGCCGGTCGGTAACCTTTGCCTTTTTGCGTCACAATATGCAGTAATTGCGGGCCGCCTAAACTGCGCATGTTCGATAACGTATCAACCAGAGTATCAACATCATGGCCGTCTATCGGGCCTATGTAATTGAACCCCAGCTCTTCGAAAATGGTGCCCGGTGCCATCATGCCTTTCATATGTTCTTCGGCACGGCTGGCAAAATGGCGTATATGAGGTAGCGGGCTAAGTAATTTTTTGCTGCCTTCGCGTATCGATGTATAAAAACGGCCAGATAAAAGACGGGCGAAATGATGGTTCAGAGCACCAACGTTTTCTGAAATCGACATGTCATTGTCGTTCAGCACCACCAACATATCTGGTTTTATATCACCAGCATGATTCATGGCTTCAAATGCCATACCTGCTGTCATTGCTCCGTCACCGATAATAGAGACGACTTTTTGTCGCAGGCTTTGTCTTTGTGCTGCTACCGCCATGCCTAACGCTGCCGATATAGATGTACTTGAATGCCCGACTGACAGCACATCGTATTCACTTTCTTCACGCCAGGGGAAAGGGTGGAGTCCGTCTTTTTGGCGAATAGAGTGCAGCCGTTGCTTACGGCCGGTCAGTATTTTATGCGGATAAGCCTGATGGCCAACATCCCATACCAGTTTGTCTTCTGGAGTGTGATACACATAATGTAAAGCAACTGTCAGCTCTACGGTGCCTAAACCTGACGCCAGGTGGCCGCTACTTTGGCTCACTGAGGTTAATAGAAACTGTCTAATTTCTGCGCACAGTTCCGGCAATTGCGTCCGTGGTAAACGGCGCAGGTTAGCGGGGGAGTTAATTTTATCAAGTAACGGATATTGTTGAGTCATTCAGTTAGTGGTCCCGCTTTAACAGCAAGTCGGAAAATTGTTCAAGTCTGTCGGTATTGTAAGGGATATCGCTTAACGACTGTAGTGCTTTATGGTGTAAGTTTTGCAGGCGTTGCTGAGCACCTTCAATACCGAGCAAACGCACGTAAGTTGATTTTTCAGACGCGGTATCTGACCCCTGAGGTTTCCCTAAAGCTTCAGTATTACCTGTTACATCAAGAATATCATCTTGTACTTGGAATGCCAGCCCCAGATAGTGGGCAAATAGTTCAAACTTCTCTCGCCATTGTTGTGAATTTTCCTGACCGCACAACACGCCCATAGTAGCGGCGGCTGTTATTAACGCGCCGGTTTTACTTAAATGCATTTGTTCTAGCGCGTCTTCAGTGACGATTTTAGCTGTCGCCTGTAAGTCAATTGCCTGACCCGCACACATTCCGCGGGCACCACTGGCTTTTGCCAAAACCTGAACCAATTGCAACTGCCGCTCGCTGGGCAACCCTTCCATGCTGCTTTCGGTTAAAACTTCAAAAGCCAATGTTTGCAGAGCATCTCCGGCTAAAATGGCTGTTGCTTCATCGTAAGCGATGTGGCAAGTCGGCTGACCCCGGCGTAAATCGTCATCATCCATTGCGGGCAAGTCGTCATGGATTAACGAATACGCGTGTATCAATTCCACTGATGCAGCGGCTCTAAGAGCATCGTTTTCATTAGCACCACAAATATCGGCAACGGTCATCAGCAGGTAGGGGCGAATACGTTTTCCACCCATTAACACCCCGTGCTGCATGGCCTGGTTCAGACGCGGGTTCAGGATTAACTGCGCAAGCGCTTGCTTTAAGAAGGAATCGACTTGTTCTCGTGTTGCTGCTGTTAACGAGTTAATCGTCACATCAGTTCTCCATTGCTTTCATCATTTCCAGATTGCTGTTCAGCCAACAAAGTTGTCACTTTTTGTTCAGCTTGCTGCAATTGTTGCTGGCTGGAACGTGATAAGGCAATGGCTTGTTCGAATTTTTTCAGCGATTGCTCAAGCGGTAAGTCGCCTTGCTCCAGTTCGTTAACTAGTTGCTCTAGCTGCTCCAGAGCCTGTTCGAAAGATTGCTGTTTCTGTTCGTCTGCCATACTAAGTCTGCCTTAAAATCTGTGATGAGCCGCGTTGCTACTAGAATGAAAGTTAATTATCCGATAAAGAATCCTGAATGTCAGCCGATGATCTCATTATTCCTGAGTAAGATGAGCAGATGTCGCTTGTAAGCGCGACGCGATTGTTTAAGAATGAGCACAACAGCATAAATGAAAACTCAAATCGGGGAGGAAGGCTGAGTGGATATAGCAACGCTCGTAGGAATCATAGGCGCCATCGGCTTTGTTATCATGGCAATGATCCTCGGTGGTGATATCAGTTTGTATATAGATACACAGTCATTATTTATTGTTTTTGGTGGTTCCTTATTTGTTACTCTTGCAAATTTTCCGTTAAGCCAGTTTTTAGGAACGGGCAAGGTAGTCGTTAAAGCGTTTTTCTTTAAGATTGAACATCCACAAGAGCTTATCGATACTGCTGTTGAGATGGCCGACTCTGCGCGTAAAGGTGGTTTTCTGGCGCTTGAGGAAGCGGAAATTCCGAACAAATTCTTTCGTAAAGGCGTCGACATGCTGGTTGACGGTCACGATGCCGAAGTTGTCCGGCAAACCTTGTCGAAAGATATAAAAATGAGCTTTTCCCGCCACGAAGAAGGCGCCCGTGTTTTCAAAATACTGAGCGATGTCGCACCGGCTATGGGTATGATTGGTACCCTGATTGGCCTGGTGGCTATGCTAGCGAATATGGATGACCCTAAGGCTATAGGACCTGCGATGGCCGTTGCTTTGCTAACCACCCTTTATGGTGCGTTTTTAGCCAACGTTATTGCCATTCCTATTGCTAATAAGTTATTGCTACGGGCCGAACAGGAAAAGCTGAACCGGCAATTGATACTGGATGCTATTTTAGGTATTCAGGACGGTCAGAACCCTCGTGTTATTGAAGGTATTTTACGTAATTACTTAGCTGAATCTAAGCGCATTGGTAACGAGGATGAGGACGAGTAGTCATGGCCTCAGAGAAAGTCAGAGACGAAGAAGAAGAGGATTGCAAATGTCCTCCACCAGGATTACCCATGTGGATGGCAACCTTTGCCGATCTCATGACCTTGCTCATGAGTTTTTTTGTACTTTTATTGGCCTTCTCCGAAATGGACGTGCTGAAGTTTAAGCAAATAGCCGGTTCAATGAAGTACGCTTTGGGTGTACAAAATAAAATAGAAGTCAAAGACATACCGAAAGGCACCAGTGTTATTGCCCAGGAATTCCGTCCCGGGCGGCCTGAACCAACCCCAATTGAAACTATTCAGCAGCAAACTGTCGAAATGACACAGCAGATGCTGGAATTCCAGGAAGGTGAGTCCGACTTTGCCGGTGGTCAGCAAACTGAGCGGGGCGGTCAGGAGTCCGACAGCGCAGAAGACGCAAAAGAGGCGAAGGCAGAAAATACGGAAGCTATGACGCAGGTATCTAAGGAGCTTATGCGTCGTATCGAGCGGCAGCTTGAGAATGAGATTAAAGCTGGCACTATTGAGCTTGAGCAGCACGGTCAGCAAATTATTATTCGCATACGTGAACAAGGTTCATTTCCTGAGGGGTCTGCATTTTTACAGCCGCAGTTCCGGCCTATTATTCAGCAGGTTGCCGGGGCGCTGAAAGATATTCCGGGTGAGGTCACTATTTCTGGCCATAGTGATAATGAAAAGCTGGTATCGGAAATCTACTCATCAGACTGGGATCTCTCCAGTAAGCGTGCCGTTGCTGTTGCAGAAGAAATGCTGAAAGTGGACGGCTTTAGCGAAGATCGGCTGGTGGTGATGGGTTACTCTGACACTAAACCGTTGGTGCCGAATAACTCGGAAGAGAACCGTAAGCGAAACCGTCGTGTTGAAATATCTGTTATGCAGGGTAAAGCGGCAGAATCTGACCCAGTTGATGTTATAGACTGAGCGCTGGTTTCTGTCGGGCAGGACACGTATAATTGCCCACTTTCCTAAAGACTTGACGATTTAGCTATGAAGTTTGTTGTTCGCCTGCACGCTGAAATTACCATTAAAAGCCGTTCTGTTCGTAAGCGTTACGGTAAAGTACTGACCAATAACCTGCGTAAAATTCTGGCTCCGGTCGATGACTCGGTATACGTCAAATGGCTGTGGGATCGCATCGAAGTTTCTGCTGATGGCGACGACTCTCAGGTGCGTAGTGAAATCAAAGAGATTCTGCAAAACACCCCCGGTATTTCCTGGTTTGCCGAAGTTATAGAGCGGCCGCTAACCGATTTTGATGCTATTGCCGAGTTAGTTGGTGAGCACTGGTTAAAGCGTTTACCGGGAAAAAGTTTTGCTATGCGGGTTAAACGCAAAGGTAACCACGAGTTTAACTCACAGCAGTTAGAACGCTATGTCGGTGGCTATTTGCTGGAGCGTGTTTCGGATACTTCTGTCAACCTCTCTAATCCGGATCTCGATATTGCGCTGCAAATTACTAACCAAATTGTGCACTTGGTCGGGGAACGAATTAACGGTTTAGGTGGTTTCCCCATTCCTACTCAAGAAACGGTGTTGTCCTTGTTAAGTGGTGGTTTCGATTCTGGCGTTGCAACCTATGAGTTTATCCGGCGCGGCGCGCGGACTCATTTTTGCTTTTTTAATTTAGGCGGTGACGCCCATGAAGTAGCTGTGCGTCAAATAGCCTATTATTTGTGGAAGCGTTACAGCTCCTCGCATCCCATTAAGTTTATTAGTGTTGATTTTGCCCCTATTGTTGATGACATTCTGACAAACGTCGATAACGGCCAAATGGGTGTTGTGTTAAAACGACAAATGCTACGGGCGGCGGATAAAGTCGCTCGTTATGTGAAAGCGCAGGCATTGGTAACGGGTGAAGCCATGGGGCAGGTATCCAGTCAGACTCTGTCTAATTTAAAAGTGATTGATCAGGCGACATCGGCGCTGGTTTTACGCCCTCTGATAACCAAAGACAAGCAGGAAATTGTGGATGAAGCTAAACGCATTGGCACCGAGCCATTGGCTAAATCTATTCCTGAATATTGTGGTGTAATTTCGAACAAACCGACAGTGAAGGCTATTCCGGCGGTTATCGAAGCCGAAGAAGCGAAGCTTAACAAAGATTTACTCGAACAGGTGGTGCAGGCGTCAAACGTACTGAGTATGCAGGATATAGCCACGCAAACAGATGCAGAACTGGCACTGCCGGATACCACGACGGAACTCAGTAGCCACACAACCATCATAGATATTCGAAACGACGAAGAAATTGAAGCAGCACCCTTGTCAGTAGAAGTTGAGGTTATTGAAATTCCATTTTTCAAGTTAGTCTCTCAGTTTGCTGAACTGGATCAAAGCCGGGAATACTTGCTGTACTGTGATCAAGGTATTATGAGTCGGATGCAGGCTTTGTTATTGCACGAAAATGGCTATAACAACGTATCGGTTTATAAGCCCTAATTTAGAGAGAAGTAAACTATGCTGGCAAGAGCCCTATTTTTTGTTGTGTTATCGACAGCCACCTTTCTGTTTTTGTGGCAGTTTCCAAGTACGGGAGCTCAGAGCATTCCTTACCTGGATAAGCTGGTTCACTTTGGAATTTTTTTTGTCTTAGCACTGACTTTTCACAGAGCTTTTGCGTTGTCGGCTAAACTGTCGCTACTGGTTTTAGTTTGCTACGGCTTTTTAATAGAAATAGCCCAGTCTTATGCGCCCGGGCGCAGTGCCGATGTTTACGACTGGTTGGCGGATGCCAGTGGCGTCGTTGCTTACTTTATTTTGCACCATTTACTAAGCAAGAAGTCGCGTTAACGCGACTTCTTCTTTTTGTCCGTTTTCTTCTTCACTTTTTTCTTTGACCGGGACTTTTCTGTCGACGGAAACTTATATTGAGGTTTTAACCCTTCAATTGTTCGTCTGTCTAGTTTGGCGTCCAGGTAACGCTCGACACGCCCCAGTAATAAAGCATCGTGTGCTTCTACCAGCGATACGGCCGTTCCTTTTTGTCCGCCGCGGGCTGTGCGTCCAATTCGGTGCAGATAAACATCAGCTTGCTTAGGAAGGTCATAATTAACGACCAAAGTGATGTCGTCTACATCCAGCCCTCGCGCTGCAATATCAGTAGCAACCAAGGTAATTTCCGTAGTTTGTTTAAGCTCATTCATAATGCGCTGGCGGTCGCTTTGGGGCATATCGCCGCGCAAAGTGACAATTTTACGGCCGGTACCAAACTGGCTGCGCAGGAAATTTGCAATAAGCTCTACCCGCTCGCGAGTCCGGACAAAGACAAACTGCCGCCCGGGGTGTCCTTTAAGCGTACTCATTAAAAGCTGACGCTTATGTTCGTCGGTATCGGCTAAATGAATCCACTGAAGAATTTTACCGCGCTCACGTTTGGGAGGCTGCACATCAATGTACTCGGGTTCAGTTAATAATTCGCGGGAGAATTTAATAACGCCAGAACTGTTTAATGTTGCCGAGAGTAACAGTGATTGCTGACGATGACGTGCCTGCAAAGCCATCTCTTTTACCGTTGCGGCAAAGCCCATGTCCAGCATGCGGTCAGCCTCATCAATGATGAGCCACTCTATGCTTTCCAGATTGTATTGCTCGGCCTCGAGCAAATCCATCAGGCGGCCTGGGGTAGCAACCAGTATATCGTGTGTTTTCTCTAGTACCGACAGCTGCGAACCATAGTTGATGCCTCCGGTGACAACCACAGAGGTTAATCCGGTTTTGCCCTCAAACTGTTTAGCCTGTTCATGGATTTGTTCAGCCAGTTCGCGGGTTGGTGCCAGTACCAAAATACGGGCAGGTCCCGGTTGCTGACGCGGGAAATCCAGCAAATGCTGCAGTGCTGGCAGCAGGAAAGCCAAAGTTTTACCTGTTCCTGTTGGGGCGCTGATAAGCAAGTCGCGTCCATCCAGGGCGGCAGGAATGCTTTGTTGTTGTACTTTTGCTGGTTTGTTCAGTTCAGCATCGCGAAGAACCGCAATTAAGCGGTCATCGAGATCAAACTCTTCCCAGTCTGGCGTCATGTTATTTTCCTTGAAATCGTCTTGTCTGCTGCAATTAACGTAGCAGCAATAAAGCGGAGTTAGTTGTCTGTAGCAGGCTGGTCGTGGTACTGCCTACTAAAAACTGACGAATACGCGAATGACCATAAGCTCCCATCACCAGAAGATCAATATTGTGCTCTTCCTGGTACGCATGAAGTGCAGGCTCAACTTCGCCTGAGCGTATTTCAAATCGCGCATTATGTCCCAGCTCCCGCAAGTGGTTAGATGCCGCTTCGATGGACGCGCGACTGTCGTTGGTATCAGCTCCGACCATAACCAAATGTAACGGAAGGCCTTTAAAAATAGGGCTTTCCGCAAGCATACGAATTCCTTTACGAGAGGAGTCACTGCCGTCGAATGCTAACATCACATTTTTAGGTTGAGTAAATTCTTCAGGTGCGACCAGAATAGGTCTATGCATGGTTCTTACAACGGTTTCAAGTTGGCTTCCGACGCGATTGGTACGTGTCGTCTCTTCACCATGAAGACCTATAACAAGTAATCTCATGGAGTCTTCGATTTCTAACAAAGACTCCGCTAAGTCACCGTGTCGTTGACGTAAGTTGATATGTTCGACGCCACTTTGTGTCGCGCGTAATTTGGCACTTTCCAGCATGTGGTGGCCTTGCTCTAAGGCTAACTTGCTGCGCTGCTGATCAAGCTCGGCTAACTGCTCGAGCAGAGCCTCTCTGCTACCTAAGCCGATGTTACCTGTCATATTGGTCTCGGTGGGGTAACGCGCTTCGTCCAGAACATGAAAAAGCGTTAATGGCGTTTTTAAGCGTAATGCAGCCCAACTGGCGTAATCACAGACAGATTGAGTTGACGCAGAGCCATCAATACAAGCAACAACATGTTTCATTATTAAATCCTTTTCCATTAGTGCCCGCCCATCAGCTTATCGACAGCGTCGGGTTTGTCATGTACGCCAAAGCGATCAACGATGGTCGCGCTGGCTTCATTAAGCCCTATAACTTCTACTTCAGCACCTTCGCGGCGGAATTTTACTACAGCACGGTCAAGTGCATCGACGGCGGTGATATCCCAGAAATGGGCCTGACTGAGGTCGATGACAACCTGCTCAACCCCTTCTTTGAAATCAAATGCGCCAAGAAACTTTTCAGATGAGCTGAAAAATACCTGACCAATGACCCGATAAATGCGTTTTATGCCGTCAGAGTCAATCTCTGACTTAATGTACAGGTAATGCCCAATTTTGTTCGCAAAGAACATAGCGGCCAACAGCACTCCAACCAATACACCATAAGCCAGGTTATGCGTTGCGACAACGACCGCAACTGTTGCAACCATGACAATATTGGTGGACAGCGGATGTTTCCTTAAGTTCTTAATGGAACTCCAGCTGAAGGTACCTATAGAGACCATGATCATTACGGCAACCAGTGCGGCCATAGGAATTTGCACCAGCAGTTTGTCCAGAACCAGAACCATAATCAGCAGGAAGATACCGGCAGTTAATGTAGACAACCGTGTACGACCGCCCGATTTCACATTAATAATGGACTGACCAATCATGGCGCAACCAGCCATTCCGCCTAACAGACCTGCGCCGATATTCGCAACGCCCTGACCTTTACATTCGCGGTTTTTATCGCTGGGGGTATCGGTTAGGTCGTCGACAATAGTCGCTGTCATCATGGACTCAAGTAAACCTACTACCGCAAGCGCTGCCGAGTAAGGGAAGATAATGGCTAAGGTTTCGAAGTTTAACGGAACGTCAGGCCATAAGAAAATAGGCAGGGTGTCCGGCAATTTACCCATATCACCAACGGTACGAATATCCAAACCTAAGAATACGGCGACGATAGTTAGGGATACAATACAAATCAGCGGAGAGGGCAGTATTTTCCCAATGAAAGGTATGTAAGGGAAGCCGTAAATAATGGCTAGGCCAGCAGCTGTCATTGCGTATACATGCCAGGTTACGTCAGTTAGCTCGGGCAACTGCGCCATAAAAATCAGAATGGCCAGAGCATTTACGAAACCGGTGACCACCGAGCGCGAGACAAAGCGCATCAGCTCGTCCAGTTTAAGGTAGCCGGCAGCAATTTGTAGCAACCCGGTCAGTAAGGTGGCCGCTAGCAAGTACTCAAGTCCATGCTCTTTGACCAGCGACGCCATAAGTAACGCCATAGCACCGGTTGCGGCAGATATCATCCCCGGACGACCGCCGGTAAAAGCAATAACAACGGCAATACAGAAAGAGGCATACAGGCCCACTTTAGGGTCAACGCCGGCGATGATAGAGAATGCGATGGCTTCAGGAATAAGCGCTAAAGCGACCACAATACCTGACAACAAATCACCACGTATATTAGAAAACCAGTTCTGCTGGATAGACTTCAACATAGATAGATAACACCAAATTTTAATCGTAAATATAAAGCGGCCGGAATGGCCAGAAAAGCAGAGAACAGCCTACTGCGCACCTGTGACAGGAAAGTGACGGCTAGGGTGGCGTAATACGCGTCAGCACGTAGGTGGCTCCTTATGGTTTGAGGCTGGTCAAAAAAAGAGCGCGAATTTTAGCATAAAATGTGCCAACTACAAGTGATTTCCACATCGGCGTAGCCTGACATTTACGTCAGGTCAGATATCGCACCTGACATAAATGTCAGGCTACGACATATCAGACGCGATGCTGCTCCCGCTCGGGCAAAAAGCTAATTGCTGCCGTGGATAATAGCAATAACAGTGTTGATATCATTAGGCAAGCAACCAGCCCCCATTGCTGATACACCCAGCCGGATAAAACGGTACCCATTAGACGCCCGGCTGCGTTGGCCATGTAGTAAAAGCCTACGTCCAAAGACACCCCGTCGGCGCGTGAGTAAGAGACAATAAGGTAACTGTGCAGCGACGAATTAATGGCAAACAGAATGCCGAACAAGCCTAAACCAATAATAATGCTCTGGGTAACAGGTAAGCCCTGCCACAGGGCCAGAGCAAGCGCGAGTGGACTCAGAGTCAGTAACGCATTCCATACCACGGCCTGAGTTTTAGGTACGTCATTGCCCGTTTTTGTGAATTTAGGCGCAACACTTTGTACAAAGCCATAGCCAATAACCCACAAGGCTAAAAAGCTGCCGACTTGCCAGTGGTTCCAGTTAAGCTGGCTGGCTAAGAACACCGGCAAGGCCACCACAAACCAGACGTCGCGGGCACCAAAGAGCAGAAAACGGGCACCCGATAAAATATTGATAGGCCGGCTTTTGGATAAAATGTCTTTAAACTTGGGTTTGAACTTAGCTTTGCCCGACTCTTTTTTCAGGAAAATAAGACTGCCTGTCCACACAACCGCCAGCACTATTGCCATAGCCAGTACCGCGCCCTGAAAACCCATTAAGGTAAGCAGGAGTCCACCAAGGAAAAAGCCAACGCCTTTTAAGGTGTTTTTTGAGCCGGTGAGTATCGCGACCCATTTATACAGCTGACCTTGTTTGTCGTCAGGCACCAGTAGCTTAATGGTGCTTTTGGCGCTCATTTTATTGAGATCTTTGGCAATGCCAGACAACGCCTGGGCGGCCATCACCCAAATGACGGTGAGCATAGAACCCGGTACCAGCAGCATGGCAAGCGCCACAATCTGTATGCCAAGCCCAATATTCATGGTTCTGTTGAGCCCCCAACGAGCGCCCAGCCAGCCACCAAATAAGTTAGTGACTATGCCGAAAAACTCGTAGAACAGAAACAGCATAGCCACTTCCAGCGCACTGTAACCCAACTGGTGGAAGTGCAGCACCACCAGCATGCGCAGCGCGCCATCAGTCAGGGTAAAAGCCCAGTAGTTACCCGTAACAATTAAGTATTGGCGTATAGCCGGCGACAGCTGACTGAGCATTAGCCGACTTTTTCCACCAGTTCAACTGCGCGGTTTGCATAACCCCATTCATTGTCGTACCAGGCATAAATTTTCACGTGCGTGCCGTTAATGACTTTGGTGGAGAGGGCATCGACAATGCTGGAGCGAGGGTCGGTTTTGTAATCTATTGATACTAACGGACGCTCTTCATATCCCAGAATGCCTTTGAGTTCGCCTTCGGCGGCCTCTTTCATCCAGCCATTAATTTCCTCCACGCTGGTGGGTTTCTTCACTTCGAACACGCAGTCGGTTAATGACGCGTTGGCTAAAGGTACACGTACTGCGTGGCCGTCAATTTTGTCCTTCAGCTCTGGGAAAATCTCCACAATGGCCGTTGCTGAACCGGTGGATGTAGGAATTAAGCTCATGCCGCAGGCACGGGCTCGGCGTAAGTCTTTATGAGGCGCGTCCAGAATGGTCTGTGTGTTGGTTAAATCGTGAATGGTGGTAATAGACGCATGCTTAATACCAATTTTGTCCTGCAGTACTTTGACCACAGGTGCCAGACAGTTGGTTGTGCAGGACGCGGCGGTGAGTATCTGATGCTTTTCCGGATCGTAAAGGTGGTCATTAACGCCCAAAACAATGTTCAGCGCGCCGGGTTCTTTGACCGGAGCTGATACCACCACACGTTTAACGCCCTGCGACAGGTAGTCGTTAAGCACCTTCACGGTTTTCATCTTGCCGGAGGCTTCTAAAACCACATCACAACCACTCCAGTCGTTCTCGGCAATGGTTTTGTGTTGAGTGAAAGCTATGCGTTCATCACCAATTTGAATGGCGTTGTCCTGAGCTTCGGCTTCATAACCCCAGCGACCATGCACCGAGTCAAAATTCAGCAAGTGTGCAAAAGTAGCCGCATCAGCACCCGGGTCATTCACCTGAACAATTTCCAGGTCAGGGTTTTCCCATGCCACGCGAAGCGCTAAACGACCAATACGACCCAAACCGTTAATTCCAACCTTAATAGTCATAAAAGACTCCTTTTGTGTATCTCTTACCTGCCTGCTTTTGGGCTTGGGGGGGAGTTTGCTGTCTTGTTTCGCTTGAGCATTGCGCCCCCTATGGCGGAGACGCTACAAGCTCATCCATGAGGGCTTGACGAAGGCCATCCTTGGCCTTCGACACTCCACCATAGGGGGCGCAACACTCATAACGCTTACAAGACAACAAACTCCCCCTCCCATATCTAAAGGTTTTTTGCGCTCATCACTCCACGCCTTAAC
The DNA here is from genome assembly GCF_002364295.1 of Idiomarina sp. UBA3176. NCBI lineage: Bacteria > Pseudomonadati > Pseudomonadota > Gammaproteobacteria > Alteromonadales > Idiomarinaceae > Idiomarina > Idiomarina sp. UBA3176. The sequence goes on along the minus strand of NZ_DEXU01000024.1, from coordinate 40,254 downwards.
TTGATGCAAACCAGTGTTTGGTTTTATTCGCGAACCAGACTAATGAGAGCATTACCGGTACTTCTACCAGCACGCCAACAACCGTGGCTAGCGCTGCGCCGGACTGCAAACCAAATAGTGAAATAGCTACGGCTACTGCTAACTCGAAAAAGTTTGAGGTACCAATTAAGCAGGCCGGAGCCGCAATGCGGTAAGGCAGCTTAATTAATAACGCAATAATAAAGGTAATAGCAAAAATGCCGTACGTCTGTACCAATAATGGCGTAGCAATCATGGCGATATCCAGCGGACGGGTCAGCAAAACCTCAGCCTGAAAACCAAATAACAGCACCACAGTCAGAAGCAGACCCACAATTGACCAGGGCTTCATGTTCTGATCAAAGTTCGCGAGTGCTCTATTACTGTCTGAATTTGAGCGGGTAATGTACTGACGCGTTATAAATCCGGCAATAAGCGGAGCAATAACGTAAAGACCAACGCTTAGTAGCAGGGTTTGCCAGGGCACAATGATATCGGTAACACCAAGTAACAAGGCCGCAATGGGCGCGAACGCGAAGATCATAATAATATCGTTAACCGACACCTGTACCAGCGTGTAGTTAGCATCGCCTTTGGTCAGCTGGCTCCAGATAAAAACCATGGCAGTACAGGGGGCAACGCCTAATAAAATGACTCCGGCCAGGTATTCGTTTGCGGTTTCGGGTTCAATAAAGTCGGCAAATATACCTTTGAAGAATAACCAGCCTACCAACGCCATGGTAAAAGGTTTCACCAGCCAGTTAATGACAACCGTCAGAATTAAACCTTTGGGCTCTTTCGCTATTTGCGTGATAGCAGCAAAGTTAACCTGCACCATGACGGGGTAAATCATCAGCCAGATAAGTACTGCGATAATTAAATTAACCTGAGCAAACTCAAAAGCTGAAAGCCATTCGAAAGCGCTTGGAAAGAAGCTCCCCAGAGCCGTTCCTGCAATAATAGCTAAGGCTACCCAGGCAGAGAGAAAACGTTCAAACACACCCATTATCGATATCCTTTATCAGTTGGGGGTTATAGTCGGCGGTGGTAATAATGATTTTACGCATCCAGTCAGGTAGTGCCGGATTCAGTTGGTAGTAAACCCAGCGCTGGTCTTTGCGGTCAATCAGCAGCCCATATTCGCGCAGCTGAGCCAGGTGGCGCGACACTTTAGGCTGCGACATGGCGGTAGCATCAACAAACTCGCACACACACAGCTCTTTGTGCTTCGCTAACAGGCTTATCATGGTTAAGCGTAGCGGGTCTGCCATAATCTTGAAGAAATCTTCCGGTGCATTAAATAAATGCGGCTTGCCACTGTTCTTGCGCAAAATGAGCAAAAACATCTTAATGCGGTCACTTAACTCATGAGCGGTCTTCTTAAAGGCATTGTTTTTTTTGCTGCTTACCGGGTCGGGAAAGTCCCAGGCTATAAAGTGGTTCTCTTTGTATTGTAGCTGGCATTCAGAGCGGGCGCGGTCGCATAAGCTGATAACGTAATCAAATTCATCGATGCTTAAATCTGAAACGGCCTTTGAACCTAACCCTTCGGTACTAACCCCGAGGGCTTGCAGCGCTTCAAGAGCTTTAGGTTCAGGCTGGGTTGGCTCAGTGCCGGCACTGTAAACTTCCAGCTCATCATTACCAAACTGTCGCAAAATGGCTTCGGCCATTAAAGAGCGAGCCGAGTTGGCGGTACAGAGAAACAGAACCTTCGTGGTCATGAGTATCACCATATATTCGATATTTCATATATATGGTAGATCGAATATGTAGAAGGTGCAACAGGATAGGGACTGAACCAAGAGCGCTGAGGTTACAGGAACCATTGTGGAGGACGCCCGTGAATACATCCCTGTAGGGCTTGGGCAGCGCCATCCATGGCGCTGCACACCTCCACCGTGGTCCGCTGTAACCGTCGTACGCGCTCCTGTTTCAGTCCCTATCCTAATATCAATGCCAGGTTGGATCTCGCAGGTGTAGATAGGGTAGGTTGCTCACTTGCAAGCGTTATGAATGTTGAGCCCCCTGTGGCGGAGTGTCGAAGGCCAAGGATGGCCTTCGTCAAGCGTTCATGGATGAACTCGTAGCGTCTCCGCCACAGGGGGGTCAATGTTCAAGCGAAGCAAGTGACAACCTGCCCTACAGCCCCAGCACCTCTTTGCCCTGGTCAAAGGTGACGTCAACCGGTATGCCGGCGTCGGTTAGTTTGTCCAGGTCGGCTTTTAGTTGCGGGCTGACAACGCCTAGCGTTGCAACCAGTTCAGCTACGCCGTTGTAGTCGCCGTCGCCCTGCAGTGTCAGTATTTTTTCTGACAGGCTGTTCATGGCTTCGCGCATTTTGTCCATATTAATGGCGTATTGACCGCTGGCGTTACGATCGAAAGCGCCTGCGTCGGCGAAGTAGTTAAAGCGGATCATGTTGGCTTTGCCGTGTGCACTTGAGGCACCAAAACGAACTGAGCGGAAAATACTGGCCATAAAGGTGGTGTAGTAGTCTTTCAGTTCGCCTTCGGCTAAAACGCCTTGCTCAAATAACTGAGTCACCATGTACAGACCCAGAATATCCGCTTTTCCTTCTTCTAAAGCAGAAGCGTGCTCTTTTAATGCTGAACGTACGGTGCCTTTGTCATTCAGGGTATTTTTAATGCCTAAGCCGTGAGCCACTTCGTGGAACATGGTGTTAGCGAAAAAGGCGTTAAAGGTAATGTCTTCACGTTGCTCTGGCACAATGAGTTGCGCGGCAATTGGTACTAGTATTTTATCGAACTTAGCTTGCATGGCATTTTTAAGCTGCAAACGACGTGTGCCTTTTTCTAACTGAACTTCTTCGTCATTAGGCAGGTTAATGGCAATGGTTTTGCTGCCAGCATTTGAATGGCCTGCGTAGTAAACAACATCGTATGCGTTTAGCTGAGCGTTAGCGCCGGGTTTTTCTGCTTTGTAAGCGGGCTCAACCGGTAAACCTTCCTGTAACTGCGGCAGATACTCCGCATACTTTTCCAGACGCTGGCTCCAGGCCTTATCTTTTATTAACACGTAAGACTCAAAAGCGGTTTTGTAACCAAATAAATGGTCCTCATAATTTTCAATAGGACCGATAACCACATCAATATCGTTACCTGTCATGTCCATCCAGGCCATATCGGAAGGTTGGTATTCATTGCTTAAAAAAGCATCGGCGCGCAAACGCAGGTACTCTGAAAAATCTTTGTTTTCTGCTAAATCGGCAGCCTGGCGGAGTAAATCAGCGGCTTTAGTTAAAGACTCTTTATAAGCCTCTGAGTAGGCTACTGTTTTCAATTCGCCTTCATCGTTGCGACGCAACAACGTATATAAACTGTCTTTGTTCGCAAGCTCGGCGTTTTCAAATTCCGTTTTGGTCATGTCGGCAGGGTAAAAGTTAGCGCCTGCAGGTTTGTCTTCAAAACCGGTTAAGAAGGGCTGGTTATTGTTTAGCCTATCCCATGGTCCGTAGTTAATAACAGTAAACTCCCGGGCTTTTTCTTCAACCTGGTTTAAAAGTTTTTGTTTATCACCCGGAAACGCTTGCTGCCAAAATAGGTTGTCCATAATTTTTGACGCGTCTATGAGTAAACCGACCATTTTTTTCTGCTCGTTTGATAAATGCGACAGGTCCGTTTTTAGTTGGTAGGGTGTGTAGATATCAAGTCTTTGTTCTGCCCCCTCAACTAATTCGTAGTTATTTTGTTGTCCGCTATCAGGGTTTTGTGTGGTGGTTTGTGGCTCGCTGCAACCCATTAAAACCAGCGCTAGTGGTGCTAAGCTAAAAAGTGTTTTTTTCATAATATGACGTTTCTAGAAATTGAGTTGTTGTAAAGTTCTGTTAATCTACTTCCAAGCTTTTTCAGAAGCAAGAAAACCATAATAATAAGGAAATAAAATGTCATCGCAAAATGCACTATACATGCTAATTGACGAGCGACTCAGACGTGATGAATTAAAACTTCCCGGCTTACCTGAAACGGCAGAGCAAGTGCGCAACGCAGCCATGGATCCGGACTGCAACCTGCACGATCTCTGTCATATTATTCAGCAAGATACCGCGTTGACAGCACGGCTTATTCGCCTGGCGAATAGTGCGTACCTTGGCGGCAGAAACAAAGCCGAGAGCTTAATGCAGGCGTTAACTCGTATTGGTATGCGGCGCATTCGGACACTGGCATTGGCAATGGCAATGGAGCAGGTGTTTAAGCCGGACAATGACATAGTACAGATGTTTTCTCAGCAGTTTATTGTTGAAAGCAGAGAAATTGCGGCGGCAGCCGTTGTTATAACCGAAGACTTGCAGCGCAGAGGCATTGGTCATCGGCTGCATCAGGACGTTGCGCTGTTAGCCGGTATGGTGTCGCGCATTGGCGTTGCCCCAATTTTGCATATGGCGAATGAGTTTGAAGACAGCTTCGCCAACCCTTCTTTTATTAAAGAGTGTATTAACCAGTTCAGTTCGCCTTTAGGCAGTAATATTCTCAGCTATTGGCAGTTTACGCCAAACCTGGTGCAGGTGCCGCTGCACTATTACAACGGCAGAATGAGCTTAAACGATGCAATTACCGTGAACTACTGTGACATTGTGCATTTGGCTGCTTTGTTAACCGGAAATGTGAAACCTGGCAAGGACAGTGTGACTCTGGTTGAGTATCAAATGTTGGGGGTGATTAAGACCGATGATTTTTGGCAGCAGGAGTCTGTGCAGAAATCCTACCGCCAAATGCTGGACTTGCTGTCTTAGCCAAAAGCTTTCTTTAAATCGTCAAACAGAAGCCCGACTTCGGCGCTAACCAGAGCAAAGTCGGCGTCGATTTTTTCTTCCGGGCTAGGGTCAACTAAATCGTCTTTGGCGTCGAGCAGACGGTCTGTTGGTTTGACTCGTTTTAACGCCATATCCGACTCAATAATAAATTCTAAATTTTCCTGCCATACCAGACCTAAACGAGTGACTTGCTTGCCACCGGCTAAGTGTGCCTGAATGTCTTCACGGGTTAAGTCTTCCTGCTTGCAGCGAATAATGCCGCCGTCCGCTTGTGGTGAACGCAATTCTGCTTCATCACCAAACTCGAATGGATTCGGTAATTCAGCACTTTGTAACCAGGCCGTCAGGTAAGTTTCAACTGCGTCACTTGGGCTTACCGGGCGCACAGGTAACGAGCCGACAGAACCACGCAACAAACCTAAAAAGTCTTCGGCTTTATTGGCTGCTGACTCATCAATAGCAATAATTTGGCGGTCTAGGTCGATGTAACCCCAGCTTTGGCGGAAACGGCTGAACGCCTGTGGCAGAAGCTGGTGAATTAAGTCTTCTTTTAAGTTTTGTTTTTCTTTGCGCGGCACTGAGCGGCCTTCGGCTTCACTGATCTGGCGTACTTTTTCGTCCAGCTGGGCGTTAACAACCGTGCTCGGAAGTACTTTTTCTTCTCGTTTGGCACACAGCAACCAGCAATTACCCAGGCTGTGAGTCAGTACTTCATTGTCTGCGCCAAAAGGCGAAGACCAGCCAAATGAGCTTTGGTCCGAGCGCGAACAGGGGTGAAAGCTGTGCTCAGCTAATTGCTCAGAGAAATCATCTGGCAGGGAAAAGGTTTCGCTGAATTGATAAAAACGAAGATTTTTAAACCACATAGGTAAGCTGTTCCTGTCGCAACAAATAAAACAAAAATAAGGGCAGGGATTGTAGCCCGTTAGGGCAGAGCTGTCAGTTTAAAACCTGTACAGAAAATGAAAAGAAATAGTTTAAACCTTTACCGGGTTCACTTTCCGCGCTGATTTCACCAGACAGAGTCTGAGTGACCAGGTTCCTGACAATATGCGTACCCAGGCCGCTGCCACCCTGGTCTCTTTTCGTGGTAAAGAAGGGGTCGAATAAGCGTTTAAGTTGAGCTTCGGATAAACCATTACCATTGTCAGAATAGTGAACCTGAAGGGTTTCACCATCGAGCCGGATAGAAATGGTCATAAGGCCTTCATCAATGCCGTCAAAGGCATGCCGTAGCGAGTTAAGAATCAGGTTGGTAAAAATTTGTGATAAAGCACCCGCCGGGCAACGTATGAAAATGTCATCGGCACATTCAAGATGCACCTGATGGTTGGTCTTTTTAAGGTGAGGCTGCAAAGACTGAACTAAGTCTTCGATATAACTTTTCAGGTTAATGTCGCGGATAGCGTCCGACGCCTGGTCGACAGCCACTTGTTTAAAGCTGCTAATAAGATCAGACGCGCGGTGCAGGTTGCTGTCCAGTAAGTTCAGGCTTTCGCGACCTTCCTCTATAAATTTCTTCAACTGCGTTTGCGTCAGTTCTTTATTAAGCAGCGACTGATCAAGCGTGTCGAGCTTTTCGCGTAAGTAAGAGGACGCTGTAACGCTAATGCCTATGGGCGTATTCACGTCGTGCGTAATACCGGCAACCAGCCCACCCAGCGACGCCATTTTTTCCGACTCAATAAGTTGCTGTTGAGTTTCACGCAAGTTATTCAGCGAAGACTCCAGCCGCTGGTTAGACTGACGCAATGTATTTTCAATGGCGCGGCGCTGGCCAACTTCGCGCTCCAGTTTCTCCTGACGCATTTCCAGCTCGTTCTTACGTTGTTCAAGGTCAAGCATAACCTGACTTAAACTGGAGGTTTTGCGCGCCACCTCCTGCTCAAGTATGGCATTTTGCTCGTCGAGCTGACGGTTAGCCGCTTTGAGCTTCTTCTGGGTACGGTCCAAATCGGACTGATATTCCTCAATATTATCCAGCAGCTGGTTATAGGCTTGCTCTACCAGTACCAGTTCATTGTTGTGCTGATCCGCTAAGCGAATTCTGGAGCGTTCTAGGTTATCCAGCCGGAAACCTTTAATTTGCTGAGTTAAGTCGCTGAGTGGCCGGTTCAGCATGCGGTTAAAGGCAATAGTGAAAAGCACAATAAGGAAGATACTTTTAATAATGGCGTTACCGATAATAAAGCCAAGGCTCACTTTAATACGGTCAATGGCAATGTCGCGGGTCGAAAACAGGCTGACATCACCCACTTTGGTGGAATGACCGGAAAATTCAAATATGAGTGAATCGTAGTAGCCGAAAATGCCGTTACGTTCAGGTAGCAACGCTCCTTCGCTATTGTCGTCGGGCAAGTCGCTCATTTCTGTGGTTTCGCCCAGCTGCACCAAAATATTACCGGCATCGTCGCGGATAAGAACACCGGCAATAGCGGGAATACTAATAAGGCCGTCGGCAATGGTATCAATCTGGTTGCTGTTGAACTCCCAAAGCGAACGCGTCAGGGAGCCATTAAATGTGCTTTGCTGGTTCTGTAGTTCGGCAATCAGTACTCGTTTGGTATCAAAATATTCAGCTCCAATTTGTATCGCGGTCACAATTAACGTCAACAAAAAGTAGACGGAAAGCACGCGAGTTAATAAGGAGGATGAAATACTTTTGATTGCCATAGACTGAGGTCAACGAGTTGTACAGATAGGGATAAACTAATTCATTGACTGAAATAACGCAATAAAGCAATCCCGCCAATAAAAAGCACTGACACAAAAATGACATATTACAGTCATTAAGCTGTCACGAAAAGTGACTAAAGTCGCCACAAATTAATTCACAAAGGTCATAATTTATGAAGTTAATTACTTCTGCTGGCGCTTTAGCTGTTGCAGCCTTAGTTGCGGCTCCGGCTTATTCGCAACAGGACACACTGGAACCTGTGGTTGAGCAGGCATCCTCTATTAATGAATCTGCCCGTCAGTCGCAACTGACTATAGACCAGATTTCCGATGATATGCAGGAACGACTGCAACAGTATAAACGCATCATGAAAGAAATTGATGGATTAAAGGTTTATACCGCGCAAGTCGAGCAGCAAATCGATAGCCAGGAAAGTGAAAAAAGCGACATTAATAACTCTATTGATCAGGTCAGTTATGTCGAACGCCAAATTACTCCACTAATGTTGCGGATGATTGACTCGCTTGAGTCTTTTGTTGAATTAGACGCCCCGTTTCTGCAGACCGAGCGAAGTGAACGCTTACAGCAGCTGAATGACTTGATGGAAAGAGCCAACGTCGATGTCTCTGAGAAGTTCCGTCGGGTTATGGAAGCTTACCAGATAGAAGCTGACTACGGCCGCAACATTGAAGCTTATACCGCTGAACACGAAATTGATGGTCAGCAACAAGACGTCACCTTCCTGCGTGTTGGCCGTGTCGCTTTGATTTACAAAACCCGCGACGGTCAGCATCTGGGATTATGGAACCAGCAAACGCGCAGCTGGGAAGAGCTTGATAGTAAGCACTTACCAGAAATTGACGAAGCCATTCGTATTGCCAGAAAACAACTGGCGCCAGATTTACTGATGATGCCGCTGTTCGCGAATAAATCGACCAGTTCTTCTAACAACGGCAGCGGCCAATAAGGAATGATAGCCATGAGATTAAGTAAGCAGATTGCAAAATGGTTCTCAGTAACGCTACTGGCCATCACTTCTTCCGCAGCTTTGGCGGCACCGGTTCCGCAGGAACCCATTAATTTAGATGAGCTTCTGCAGCAGTTGCAGCAGGGCAAGTTCTCGCAGTCAGAGAACAACAAAGAACGTGAACAGCGTTTTCGTGAAAGAGAGCAAGAACAAAAAGCTATGCTGGAAGACGCCATTGCCGAGCGCAATCGTCTGGAGCAGCGCGCAGAGCAACTGGAAACTCAGTTCGAGCAGAATGAAGTTGATTTGGGTAACTTGAGCGATACTTTAACGCAGCGCATGGGCTCACTGAAAGAGCTGTTCGGTGTTTTGCAGCAGGTGGCTAACGACGCCTCAAGTAACTTTGATAACTCGGTTATTTCTGCTCAGTATCCCGGGCGTGCCGAGAATTTATCGGAACTGGCTGAACGTATGGGCTCGTCGTCTAAGCTGGCCTCTATTGAAGACATAGAAAGCGTCTGGTTTGCCTTGCAACAGGAAATGACGGAATCCGGTAAAGTTGCTGAATTTACCACTCAGGTTACCGCGGCAAACGGCGACAAGTCAGAAAAAGAAGTGGTTCGTGTCGGTGCATTCAACCTGGTTGCAGACGGTAAATATCTGGAACGAGTGGGTGAAACCGGTTCGGTTGCCGAACTGGTACGTCAGCCAGCAGGCCGCTACCTGAGTACCGCAGAAGAGATTCAGCAAACCGACAGCGGCATTGTGACTTTTGGTCTTGACCCCACTGGTGGTTCAATTCTGAGTCTGTTAGTTCAGGCGCCAAGCCTGAGTGAGCGTATTGATCAGGGCGGAACCGTTGGTTACATCATTTTAGCACTGGGTGCTATTGGCCTGCTGTTTGCACTGGAACGCTTTGTTTCGCTGATGCTGCTGGGCAATAAAGTGAAGCGTCAGCTGAAAAAAGATAAGCCGAGCGATGATAACCCGCTGGGCCGAGTGATGTTGCTGAAAGACAAGTATCCGCAGGCTGACACTGAAACCCTGGAATTGAAGCTGAGTGAAGGGATTTTGCGTGAAGTGCCGAAGATTACCCGCAACCTGACGTTCATTAAAATTATTTCAGTGGTCGCACCGCTAATGGGTCTGCTGGGAACGGTCACTGGTATGATCAACACCTTCCAGGCAATTACCTTGTTTGGTACGGGTGACCCGAAACTGATGGCAGGTGGTATTTCACAAGCCCTGGTAACGACGGTACTGGGCCTGGTGGTTGCGATTCCCATGACGTTACTGTTCGCGACGTTACACACGCGTAGTAAAAACCTGATTCATATACTGCAGGAACAAGCATCCGGCATTATCGCGGAGCGGTCTGAGCGAGGAGAGTAACCGTGTTATTCCTCATTGAATTCAGTAATGCGATTAGAGATTTCATCGAGTCCGGCGGACACGTTCTGCTGGTCATCGGAATCCTCATTTTTACCATGTGGCTGATGATTCTTGAACGCATTTTTTATTACTTCAACGGGCACCGTAAAAATGTGAAAGAAACGCGGCAACGTTGGCAGCAGCGGGAAGATAAATCGTCGTGGAATGCAGAGCAAATTCGGCAGGCGATGATTTCGCGGGTCAGTTTGGCGTTAGGCGGAAACTTACCGATTATTAAGGCGCTGGTGGCCTTGTGTCCGCTGCTGGGGCTGATGGGTACCGTAACCGGCATGATTGAAGTGTTCGATGTCATGGCGGTAACCGGAACCGGTAGTGCGCGCTCAATGGCGTCGGGTGTCTCTAAAGCCACTATTCCGACCATGGCGGGTATGGTTGGCGCCTTGTCAGGTGTATTTGCCGCAACCTGGCTGCAACGTACGACTCGCCGTGAGCGCATGAAGCTGGAAGATAAAATTTTATTGGAGCGTCACTAAGGTGATGTCGAGGACAGGATTATGAAGCAGCATTTTGCCAATTTAATTGAAGAAGAAGAAAGTGCTATCGATATGACACCCATGCTGGACGTGGTGTTCATTATGTTGATTTTCTTCATTGTCACGGCGTCTTTCGTGAAGGAAGCCGGTATTGATGTGAACCGCCCGGATGCGGCCACCGCAGTGCAAAAAGACCGTGCCAACATCTTAATTGCGATAAGTGAAAGCAACGAAATCTGGATTGATAAGCGCCAGGTGGATGTGCGGGCAGTGCAAGCTAACATCGAACGTTTGTACGCGGAAAATCCGCAAGGGTCTGTGGTGATTCAGGCGGACCAGGAGTCAAACACCCGGGTGTTAATTAAGGTAATGGATGCAGCCCGCTCAGCGGGGGTTTACGACGTTTCTGTAGCAACGGATGAAGAGTAAATGATGAGATTCCTGGCAGCATTACTGGTTGCAGCTTTTGTCACCATTGGTTTGTTTTACCTGATGCAGTCCTTGATCAGTGGTGGCGAGGGCGCAATGAGCGAACCGCCCCGGGGCAGCGTGCTGGACTTTGTGCGCACGCCTGAGCCTGAAGAAGTTCAGGAGAAGGAGCGCAAGCCTGAACGCCCCCCAGAGCCTGAGCAGCCACCTGAAGATTTGCCCCAGCCGCAAATGAATAATGATATTGCGGATACTGACGGCGGATCAGGTTATGACTTTTCGGCCAATATGGACAGCGGTGCAGACATTGGCAGTGGTATGTCACTGCAGGCAAGCGACGGCGAGTATCTGCCTATTGTGAAGGTTCAGGCTGCATATCCGCGCCGGGCTTTGCAGCGCGGCATAGAAGGTTACGTGGTGGTGGAGTTTACGGTGACAAAACAAGGGTCGGTGCGAGATCCGGTGGTTGTCCAGGCAGAACCGGAAGGTATTTTTGATCAGGCCGCAATGGATGCCGTACTGAAGTTTAAATACAAACCTCGGGTTATTGATGGCGAAGCGGTGGAAGTGGATGGTGTCCGCAACCGCATGACCTTTGAAATGAACTGATTGGGTGACTTATGAAATTTAAATTCATTACTTTTGCGGCTTGTAGTTGCTGGCTGGCCTTTGCCCACCCGGTGTTGGCACAACAGACTGAACGAGTGCCGGCGTTACGGGAAAAAGTTTACGGACAACTGGCGCGGGCGCAGGAACAAGCCGATAACGGTAACCTCGCCGAGGGCATTTCGATACTGGGCGAAGTGGCGGAAAAAGCGGATAGCATGAACAGCTACGAGCGCGCCATGATGTGGAACTTTTACGGTTTCATGTATTACGAGCAGGGCAATACCAAAGAGGCTATTAACTACTTTGAAAAGGTTGTAAAAGAGTCGCCTATTCCTGAATCTTTGGAAAAAAGCACGCTGTACAGCCTGGCTCAACTTGCCTTAAGTGATGGCCAGTTCCAGCGCGCAATTAGCTTTTTAGACCAATGGGAAGGCCTTGCGGAAGAAGGTGAGATGGGTAAAGCCTGGGTGTTAAAAGCACAGGCTTATTACCAGGCTGATAAATACCAGGAAGCTTTGTCTCTAATTGATAAAGCCATTGCAGCTGTCGATGCAGAAAACAAAATACCAGATGAAAACTGGTTGATTTTAAAACGTGCATTGCACTACGAGCTGGAGCAGCCAGAGCAGGTTGCCAAAGTCATGGAGCGTTTAGTGACCAGTTACAGCAAGCCGGAGTATTGGGTACAACTGGCTGGTGTTTACGCGCAGTTGGAACAGGACGAGAAACAGCTGGCGGTACTGGAAGCCGCGCATCAACAGGGGTATATCGAAACAGGCAGTGAGTGGAGGCAGTTAGCTCAGGCTTATTACTTTAATGAATTGCCGTACAAAGCGGCAGAAACCATGCAGGAAGCCATGTCTAAAGGCAAAGTTGATGCCTCTGTCGATAACCTGAAATTTGTTGCTCAGGCCTATACTCAGGCAAAAGAAAATGAAAAAGCCATTAGTGCCTATATGAAAGCGTCAGAAAAGGTTGAGCACGGAAACTTTGCGGCGCAAATAGCTCAGCTGTATCTGGCACTGGATAATAATGAAAAGGCAGTAGAATACGCGAAACAGGCCTTTAGCAAAGGTGAGCTGGACAACGAGGGTAATTTGTATCTGGCTGAAGGAATGGCGTTACTGAACTTGAAACGTTATGAGCAGGCTATTGAGTCTTTTGAGCAGGCTGCAGAAATTGAAGGGGCGGAACGCTCTGCAAAACAATGGCTTAAATACGCGAAAAGTCAGTATAAGCAGCAACAGCAAATGGCAAACTTATAATAAGCGAGTATTTATAACTGTATCCTAACAATAATGTCATGTGATTGACTAAAAAACGAAAAAAAACTGTAATAATTTTTTCATTCATTATAATGTGCGCGAAATTTATACAGGTTTTGTTTTTTTGTGAGGATAATGATGACAAAGTACTCGGTTCCGTTAATGATTGCTGCCACTGCAGCCAGCTTTTCGGCTTTCGCTAATAATGATGACAGTTTAACGGTTTACGGCCGGGCAAATGTTTCGTTTCAAAGTAATGACTATGGTTTTGGTTCAGAAACTGAGGTGGTAAGTAATTCATCACGTTTCGGTTTTAAAGGTGCCAGCGAACTGGAGTCCGATTTAGAAGTCTTTTATCAAATAGAGTTTGGCGTTGATTTAGCCGACTCTGATGATGAAGAAGACGCCGTAACGAATCGAAACCAAGTTGTCGGCCTGCGCGGCAATTTTGGCGAAGTGATGATTGGCCGTTATGATACTTTTTTAAAGGATTCTCAAGGCTCGGTTGATGAGTTTAAAGACTTTGAAGCCGACTTGAAAAGTTTATTCAAGGGTGAAAACCGTCCAGACAACACCTTGACCTATTACTCACCTTCTTATAAAGGCTTTAGTTTCGGGGTTACTTATATAGCGTCAGAAAATGACAATGTTGACGACGGTCTTTCCTTTGGTCTGTTGTACGGTGACAGTAAGCTGAAGAAAACCAATTATTATGCTGCGTTAGCTTTTGATCGTGATGTGAATGGTTATGACGTAACCCAATTAACCGGCGCTACTAAGTTTGGCAAAACCCGAGTCGGTGTGGTTTTGCAGCAATTTGAAACTATTAATGGCTCAAATGATTCTGACGGTTACTTAATCAGCGCTGCTCATCCTTATGCAAACTGGGTTTTTAAAGCACAGTATCAGGCAATAGATGATGACACCGATAACGACGCTTCATTATCTGTCGGTGCCGATTACTTCTTCAGTGGCGATACTCGTGTTTATGCCTGGTACACGGGTCGTGAGTGCGACATCAGCTTGTACTCAACCAAGGGTTGCGGCGCAACGCCAGGTATTGAGCAGGACTTTGTTGCAGTCGGCATTCGCCACGACTTTTCCTGGTAAGCGTTTCCTCTGCAGAAAAACACAAAAGTAGCCTGACACTCTTTGTCAGGCTACACTATAGCGGTCACTCTCAACCTATCTGTACGCTATGATCAACCTCGCCGTATTGGGGCTCTATTTACTTATTGGTTTTATCCTCAAGCGTACCGGCAAGTGCCCGGAAAACAGCGCGCAAGTTCTTAATCTCTATGTTATTTACGCTGCCTTACCTGGCGTTATTTTCAGTAAAGTTCCGGCTCTGGAGTTTTCCACTGATCTGCTAATTCCGGTTGTTATTCCCTGGGTTCTCTTAGCCTTTAGTGCTGTTTTCATATGGTTGTTAGGGCGAGCTTTTAAATGGCCCCGGGAAGTGGTTGGCGCGTTACTTATCTGTGTGCCACTGGGCAATACTTCGTTCTTTGGCTTTCCGATGATAGAAGCCTTTTATGGCAGTGACGCTATTGTCTATGGCCTGTTATACGATCAGTTCGGTTCCTTTTTTGGTCTGGCAATTTACTCGACCATTGTTATCGCCCTGTATCGCGAGCAGGACAATAAACCCACAGTGGCCAGTGTTACCCGTCAAATTGTGACATTCCCGCCTTTTATCGCGCTCATTATTGCGTTGTTAACGAAATCTCTGGTTTATCCGGAAGTTTTTCAGCGGCTTATTGACTCGTTGGCGGTGACTTTAGTGCCGGTTATTATGATAGCCGTGGGTTTTCAGTTGAAATTTCGCCTGCCTAAGGGCAGTAAAACACCATTAACGATAGGTTTATTGACGAAACTGGTTCTAATGCCCCTGATTACCGTTGGCTTATTGTATGGTTTCGGTTTTGACAGCACCCTGGTTCAGGTGACTATTTTTGAAAGTGCTATGCCGCCTATGATCACAGCAGGAGCAGTGGCTATTATGGCTGGGCTGGCGCCGCGTTTGTCGGCGGCTATGGTCGGTTACGGTATCTTGTTTGCCTTTGTTTCCTTGCCCATTGTTTACCAATTATTGCAGTTGCTCTCTGCGCATTGATATAAGAAATTTGACAGAGATGTGTCTAGATTCATAAAAGTGTCATATTCTTTAGTAATAATTGAACCATCAGTTCATATTAGGGAAACAATGCATGTCACGTAGAATTCTAATTGTTGAAGATGAAGCGCCTATTCGTGAGATGTTGAGCTTTGTTATGGAACAACACGGTTATCAAGCTGTGGAAGCCAACGACTTTGACGCTGCTGTCGATAAAATTGCCGAACCCTATCCGGATATGGTGTTACTGGACTGGATGCTTCCGGGCGGCTCAGGTCTGCAGCTGGCTAAAAAAATTAAAGGCGATGATTTTACCCGTAATATTCCTATCATAATGCTGACAGCAAGAGGCGAAGAAGAAGATAAAGTTAAAGGCCTGGAAGTGGGTGCTGATGACTATATTACCAAACCTTTTTCCCCAAAAGAGCTTATGGCCCGCATGCGCGCCGTTTTTCGCCGCGTTGCGCCAACCGTGCTCGACGAACCGCTGGAAGTTGAAGGCTTAAAACTTGATCCGGTATCGCACCGTATTTCGGTCGATGACAAAGGCATTGATATGGGCCCGACAGAGTTCAAACTACTGCACTTTTTTATGACACACCCGGAGCGGGTATACAGTCGTGAACAGCTGCTGGACCACGTTTGGGGCACCAACGTGTATGTGGAAGACCGAACTGTTGATGTTCATATTCGCCGTTTGCGTAAAGCCCTGACCGAACATGGTTATGACCGTTTGATTCAAACGGTTCGGGGAGTTGGCTATCGTTTTTCAAGTCGCTAAGCGCAGGCTGATTTAGTATGGACAGGAACTACTCCAACTGGCAGTCACTGACCAGTCTTGCCTTATTCCTGCTGCCGTTTTTATTTATTGGCTGGCTGTTTGACCTGTTCTGGCCGGTAACGGCTCTGGCCCTATTAGGACTGGTTTGCTGGCACTATTACTACCAGCAAAAGCTTATTAAGTGGTTATGGCAAAGCCGTACCTTAATGCCGCCTTCCGCGCCGGGCAGTTGGTCGTATATTTACGACGGTATTTATCGCTCGCAGCGGCGCAGCCAAAAACGTCGTAAGGCTTTAGCGCGCTTATTACGCCGTTTTCGTGAAGCGGCTGAAGCTTTGCCTGACGCTGCTATTGTGTTCCGTGCTGACGGCGCGTTGTTGTGGAGTAACAAGCTGGCGCAGTTCTATTTTGGTTTGCGTTGGCCGGACGATGCCGGACAGCGGTTATCGAACCTGATTCGGCATCCTGAATTCTATGCCTACCTGAACGCCGGTAATTTTGACGAAGAACTGACGATTCCTTCACCCATTCGCGAAAGCCTGGACATTGAAATTCGCATTATGCCTTACAGCGAAGACCAGTTTCTTCTGGTTGCCCGTGACGTCACTCAGGTAAAACGCCTTGAGAACTTACGTCGTGAGTTTGTGGCTAACGTGTCTCATGAACTGAAAACGCCGCTGACAGTATTACAGGGTTATCTGGAAATGATGGATGAGCCGCAGCAGACGCCACCGGCTATGCTGAAAAAAGCGGTCGAGAACATGAATGCGCAAAGCACTCGTATGGCTAATCTGGTAGATCAGTTACTCACCCTGTCGCGCATGGAAACGCCAAGTAATGATGTCTTTGATCACGAAGTGGATATGCCAGCTTTGCTGGAACAGTTAGAGTCTGAAGCGAAGCGTTTAAATGAAGTGAAACAACATAAAATTGAGTTTGACGTTGCGCCCGTGCGAATTTACGGCAAGGAAAACCTGCTGCGCAGTGCGATGCAGAATTTAATAACCAATGCTATTAATTACACACCCGACGGCGGTGAAATAAAAGTCACCTGGAAAACCGTAGCCGGTGGTGTTGAGTTCAGTGTTAAAGATAACGGTAAAGGTATTGCTGCAGAACACTTGCCGCGCCTTACCGAACGTTTCTACCGGGTTGAGGATGATCGCAACAGTGCCAGTGGTGGCACCGGGTTGGGGCTGTCGATAGTGAAGCACGCAATAGAACATCACAACTCGCAACTAGACATTAATAGCTCGCTGGAAAAGGGCAGCCGTTTCTCATTTCGTATACCGAGCGGGCTATTAGTCAGTTAGTCATAAAATTTTCATATTGTCATAAAGTTGTCACATAACCGTCTTAAACTGACCACAATTCGAAAACAGTTCAATAACCCTTAGAGGTGAATACACTATGTTTCAATCAACTTTGAACAAGACATTAACCGGTTTAGTGGTTGCAGGTTCACTGGCGTTCAGCTCGTTAGCTGCGGCAACTGACGATTTACCAGAATACGAAAAAGTCAGCGGTTTATCAGGCAACTTGTCGTCAGTGGGTTCTGATACCCTGGCTAATATGGTGACCTTCTGGAGTGAAGAGTTTAAGCGTAACTACCCAAGCGTAAACATTCAGGTTCAGGCGGCAGGTTCTTCAACAGCGCCTCCGGCCTTAACTGAAGGCACATCAAACTTCGGTCCTATGAGCCGTGCAATGAAGTCAAAAGAAATAGAATCTTTTGAAAAACGCCACGGTTACAAACCAACTCCGGTTCGCGTTGCAATTGACGCCTTAGCGGTATTTGTACATAAAGATAACCCTATTGAAGGTCTGACGATTCCAGAAGTTGATGCTATTTTTTCATCAACTCGTAAGTGCGGCCTGAATGAACAAGTGAACCGCTGGGGCGACCTTGATATGGACGGTGAATGGAGCAACCGCGACTTACAGCTCTATGGTCGTAACTCGGTATCCGGCACCTATGGTTATTTTAAAGAAATAGCGTTATGTGACGGCGACTTCCGTTCGAACGTGAACGAGCAGCCGGGTTCAGCGTCTGTGGTGCAGTCAGTTTCTACCTCAATTAATGCGATTGGTTATTCCGGCATAGGCTATGTGACGTCAGGCGTTAAAGCGGTACCTATCGCTAAAGCCGAAGGTCAGGAGTTTATTGGTGCAACCGCTGAAAATGCGTTGGCAGGTCAGTATCCATTAGCTCGCTTCCTGTACATTTATGTGAATAAGCATCCGACTAAACCTTTGGGTAAAGCGGAAGGCGAGTTCCTGCGCATGATTTTGTCAAAAACAGGTCAGGATATTGTCAATAAAGACGGTTACATCGGGTTACCAAATGCGGTAGTTAAAGCTGAACTGAAGAAGCTTGGCTTAGAGTAATTTTTCCCTGAAAACGAATAGCCGGTAGCTTGCTGCCGGCTTTTTTTATAACTATTACTGCATTATTAAGAAAATATGACAGTGGTGTAACAATACTGTCACATTATTCAACTAAACTGTCTGCAGACTTTTAGTAACGCGTATTCAAACTTGAGGTTTCTGATGGCATCACTGTCAGCTCAACAACTAGCCGCTAATCGGGGCCGATTATTTAAAGATCGTGCCGCACGCTATGGTGTCACCTTAGGTGGTATTATGGTGTTGGTAGCGCTGTTGCTTATCTTTTTCTATCTACTTTATGTTGTCCAGCCTATATTCCGCTCAGTTGATTTAACTGAACAACAAAGCTTTTCTTTGCCAAACAGCGAAGGAGTCAGTGCTGTTGGTATGGAAGAGCAAGCCGAAATAGGATACCGCCTGATGCGTTCAGGGGAGTTCCAGTTTTTCGCTTTAAGTGATAAGCGAGCAGCAAACCGTGAAGCGGGCGATATAATCAGCTCTAAAGCAATTGTAGAAGCTGATAAAGTGACCAGTTTCGCAAGTAGCTTGCCGGTTAATAAACAGTATGCGTATGGACTGGATGATGGGTCCGCGGTAGTCGTCGAGCCTAAGTTCAGGGTGACTTTTGCTGAAGACCCGAAAACTGGTATAGCCGAGCGTACCATTACCCCAAGAGTTGAAGTGCTTAATAATGGTGACCCTCTTACCGTAGCTGAAAATGGCCAGCCTTTAGAAAAGCTCGCTTACGATACCGATGGCGAAGCGATGTTGTTTGCTGCGGTGCAGAATGGCAACAATCTATTAATTACCAAGTACGCTGCTGAAGAAAACTTTATGACCGGTGAGATCAGCTTAAAGCCAACGTTTAGCCAGGTCAGCCTTAACGGTAGTATCGATGACCTGGTGGTTACTCCTGATTTGCGTCAGGTGATGGCGCGTCGGGGCAACCGAATTCACGTGTTTGACGTCGGGTTAACCGGCAACGTCAAAGAACGGGAATTGATGATAATTGATGCGCGCGAGCAAGGAGACGCCACCGGTATGTACCTGCTTGCGGGTGCCAGCTCTATTTTAGTTACCCACGACTCCGGGCTTATTACTCAGTGGTTCCAGGTATCAACTGATCAGGGGCGCGAGTATCAGTACATTCGTTCTTTTGATGTCGGCTCTCCGGTTGAAAACATTGAAGTAGAATATTATCGCCGGACCTTCTACACGGTTTCTGAAAATGGCGACCTCGGCATTTTCCATACGACCTCAGAAGCCGATCTCTATCGCGGTAACCCATTAGAGTCCAAGCTGCAAAACGTTATGGTCGATCCGCGAGCTAATTATCTTATTATGCAAAGTGGCGACCGCTTCAGTGTTTTCGATGTTGATAATGAACACCCTGAGGTAACCTGGAGCGCTATGTGGCAGGAAGTCTGGTACGAAGGTTACCCAGAGCCTGACTACACCTGGCAGTCAACCTCCGGCTCCGACGACTTTGAATCTAAATTCAGTTTGGTGCCTATTTCTTTCGGTACTATTAAAGCTGCCGCCTACGCAATGTTGTTCGCAGTGCCTATTGGCTTAGCTGCAGCGGTTTATACAGCCTATTTCATGTCGCCTTCGGTACGTAAATACGTAAAGCCAACGGTAGAAATTATGGAAGCTTTGCCTACCGTTATCCTCGGTTTCCTGGCTGGTCTCTGGTTGGCACCTATTATAGAGAGGTACCTGCCCGGGCTAATAGCCGTTCTGCTGCTGGTACCCGCGACAATAATATTGACCGCATTTTTATGGTCCAAGCTGCCGCCGAATATTCGTAACACCGTAACCGACGGGCGCGCTGCGTTGTTGCTTATACCCATTATTTTGCTGGTTGGCTGGTTCTCCTTTGGCCTGAGTCCCTGGGTTGAGGAAGTTCTGTTTGACGGTAATGTGCGTGGCTATTTAACCAATGAACTAGGCATAACCTTTGACCAACGTAACTCGCTGGTTGTGGGTATCGCCATGGGCTTTGCGGTTATTCCAACCATCTTCTCTATTGCCGAAGATGCGGTATTCAGTGTGCCTAAGCATTTATCTAATGGCTCTTTGGCATTGGGTGCTACCCCATGGCAGACACTGACTAAAGTCATTTTGTTAACTGCAAGTCCGGGAATTTTCTCGGCGGTTATGATGGGTCTGGGGCGCGCTGTGGGCGAAACCATGATTGTTCTGATGGCTACCGGTAATACGCCAATTATGGACTGGAACATCTTCGAAGGTATGCGCACCTTATCTGCCAATATTGCGGTCGAGATGCCGGAATCAGAGGTTGGTAGCTCGCACTACCGAATCTTGTTCCTGGCAGCTTTTGTGCTGTTCATATTTACCTTCTTCTTTAACACCATTGCTGAATTTGTCCGTCAACGCTTGCGTGACAAATACAGCTCGATGTAATTCCGGAACAGAGGTTTATAGCAATGAATACATGGTTTAAATCCGGAAAGCCCTGGATCTGGTTAACCGCCGGTTCAGTTAGTATCAGTCTGATAGCCGTTATCGGGCTGGTGCTTATGATTGGCTGGCGCGGGCTGTCTTTTTTCTGGCCTTCAGCTATTCACGAAATGTCTATTGAACAGGCTGACGGTTCAACGCGTACGTTAATTGGCGAAATTTATGAAAGCGAGTCGGTGCCAACTTCACGAGTGAGTGACGCCGGCACTATCATGGACGGCTATGAAGAAGAGGAAGTGACTCGTTACCTAATGAAAATTGGTAATCGTGAGTATGTGCCTCTCGATTTTGCCTGGGTGTTAGGGCCTGCGATTCGTGCGGACGAAACGCCAATTGATCTGGCCGTTATTGAACGAACCAAAGATGGTAACTTTTATGGTTATCCAGTTGCGATTGAACAGCAGGGGGAGCGAGTTGCGACACAAGGCAACTTGCGTGAAGAGCTGTTTCAACGCATGGAACGAGCGGTAGAGCTTAATGAAGAAGCCATGGCGCTGCAGGAAGGCGAAATAGGTGCGGTTAATTACAAACTAAACCAGCTCAATCTTGAGAGCCGCAGTCTTGAGCTTGAGGGGAACTTAACTCAGGAAGCCATGGACGACATTGAACGTCGTCGCGAAGAGCTGCATAACGAGTATCTTGAGTATGAAAAAGAGCTGTTTGCACTGCGCGATAAAGCGGGTCGTGATTCATTAATTATGCGCGACATGCGCGGTGAGGAAATTAAAGTACCGATGTATCAGGTGCTGGATGTGAACTTCTCTAACGACATGGGCTTTTTCTCAAAAGTAGGGCACTTTTTCCAGCAAATTGGTAAGTTTGTGTCAGAGCCACCTCGCGAAGCGAATACCGAAGGCGGGGTGTTCCCGGCAATTTTCGGTACCGTGTTCATGGTGCTGTTAATGTCGATTATTGTGACGCCTTTTGGTGTTATTGCGGCCGTCTACTTGCACGAATACGCGGGTAAAAACGCCGTAACCAAGCTGATTCGTATAGCGGTTATCAACCTCGCGGGTGTGCCATCTATTGTTTATGGTGTGTTTGGTTTAGGTTTCTTTGTCTACATGGTGGGCGGTAGTCTCGACCAGGTGTTTTATCCGGAAGCCTTGCCCAGCCCGACCTTTGGTACGCCAGGCGTCCTGTGGTCTGCGGTAACTCTGGCTATTCTGACGTTGCCGGTGGTAATTGTATCGACCGAAGAAGGTTTGTCTCGTATTCCACCCTCGTTGCGCGAAGGCAGTTTGTCTTTAGGTGCCACTAAGTGGGAAACCATTTGGCGCATTGTTCTGCCTATGGCGTCACCGGCTATTATGACCGGTTTGATTCTGGCCGTTGCCCGTGCTGCAGGTGAAGTTGCACCATTGATGCTGGTGGGTGTGGTTAAGTCGGCGCCTATGTTGCCGCTGGACGGAAACTTTCCTTACTTCCATCTGGACAGAAAATTTATGCATCTGGGCTTTCATATTTACGACGTAGGCTTCCAGAGCCCGAACGTCGAGGCTGCCCGGCCGCTGGTTTACGCTACGTCTTTCTTGTTGATAACCGTTATTGTCGGTTTGAACTTAACAGCCATTGGCGTACGTAACCACTTACGTGAAAAATACCGCTCACTTGAGCATTAATGTTGAACGCGACAGTTGAACACGACAGTTTTGATGAATTAGCGAAAAGGTCTGAACTTATGATTTCGGTAAATCCGAGTACAAGCAACTTAGAAAAGCTGGACTTACACAACTTGCCAGCAGAACAGACTGCTTTAGATATTAAAAACCTGGATCTTTACTACGGTGAAGATCAGGCGTTGTATGACATTTCTATGCGCATTCCGAATAACCGCGTAACCGCGTTTATCGGGCCATCGGGTTGTGGTAAGTCAACGCTTCTGCGCTGCATTAACCGCATGAACGACTTGGTTGAAATTTGTCGTATTGAAGGTCAGATTGATATGCACGGCCACAATATTTACGACAAGAACGTTGATGTAGCAGCGCTGCGTCGTCGTGTTGGTATGGTGTTTCAGCGCCCGAACCCGTTTCCTAAGTCTATTTATGAGAATGTGGTTTATGGTCTACGCTTACAGGGTGTAAAAGACAAACGGGTGCTGGACGAAGCGGTAGAAACGTCACTGCGTGGCGCAGCCTTATGGGACGAAGTAAAAGACCGCCTAAACGCCAGTGCGTTCAGTTTGTCAGGTGGTCAGCAGCAACGTCTGGTTATTGCGCGTTCTATTGCCATTGAGCCGGAAATTCTGTTGCTGGACGAACCAACGTCAGCTTTGGATCCTATTTCGACTTTGACCATTGAAGAGCTGATCACCGATTTGAAAGACAAATATACCGTGGTAATTGTTACGCATAACATGCAGCAGGCCGCGCGCGTTTCAGACCAGACAGCGTTTTTGTATATGGGTAAACTGATTGAGTACGCCGATACTGATACTCTGTTTACGACCCCGTCTGAGAAGCAAACAGAAGATTATATTACCGGTCGTTACGGTTAAGGAGAGTGTCATGGATAAGATGAATATGAACAAGCACATTTCCGGCAAGTTCAACGAGGAACTTGAGGCTGTGCGTAACCGTGTATTGAGCATGGGTGGCCTGGTTGAGAAGCAATTACAGGATTCACTTTTAGCAATTCAAAAAGGCGACGCCGAGCTGGCCGAAAAAGTGCTGAGCAGTGACCACAAAGTCAATAAGCTGGAAGTGCAGATTGACGAAGAGTGTGTGCATATTATTGCTAAGCGTCAGCCGGCTGCCAGTGACCTGCGTCTGGTTATTGCTATTATTAAAACCATTGCTGATTTAGAGCGTATTGGCGATGAAGCCGAGCGCATTGCTAAAGTTGCGAAAGAAAGCTTCAATAACGACCAGCAGCAGCTGTTGGTGAGTCTGGAAAACCTTGGGCAGCAAGTATTAAGCATGTTGCATAAAGTTCTGGACGCTTTCGCGCGCATGGATCTTGAATCGGCTTATGACGTGCATCAGCAGGACGAACAGGCTGACCGTCAATATGAAGCGCTGACACGCCAGCTTATGACTTACATGATGGAAGACTCTCGTTCTATTCCAAAAATCATGAATGTTCTGTGGTCTGCACGTTCTTTAGAGCGTATTGGCGACCGTTGTCAGAACATTGCCGAGTACATTATCTTCTTTGTGAAAGGCAAAGACGTGCGCCATGTCTCACCAGAGAGCATGGAACGCACGGTTATGGGTAAAAAAGACTAGAATAAGCGCCGGGCACGAATCGTGCCCGGAATGTCTTTCAGTTGCTGTAGTACATCGGCACCGTTATCGCTGTCGATGTCCATCACCACGTAGCCAACGTTCTCATCCGTTTGTAAGTACTGACCAACCACGTTAATTTCGTTGTCACTAATAATGCGGTTAATAGCGTTTAGCATACCCGGCTGGTTTTTATGAATATGCAGCAGGCGTTGTGCTGTTGCGTGTGTCGGCAGACTAACTTCGGGGAAGTTCACCGCAGACAGGGTTGAGCCGTTATCGGAATAACGCACCAGTTTTCCGGCTACTTCAACGCCAATGTTTTCCTGAGCTTCTAAGGTTGAGCCGCCAATGTGGGGTGTTAACAGGCAGTTTTTCAGGCCGCGTAAAGGCGACAGAAACTCATCGCTGTTACCTTTAGGTTCAACCGGAAACACATCAATAGCCGCGCCGGCCAGGTGCCGTGACGACAAGGCTTCGGCAAGAGCGTCGATGTCTACAACCGTTCCGCGCGAAGCGTTAATCAGCAGGCTACCTGGCTTCATCCGCTCAATTTGGCGGCGGCCTATCATCCATTGGGTTTGTTCAGTTTCCGGTACGTGCATAGTGACGATGTCGGCCTGTGCCAGCAAGTCGTCCAGCGTGGCTACCGACTGAGCATTGCCCATAGGCAGTTTGTCTTCAATATCAAAGTAACGAATATGCATGCCCAGTTGCTCGGCCAGAACACTGAGCTGACTGCCTATGTGGCCATAGCCGACGATGCCCAGTATCTTTCCGCGTGCCTCATAAGACTGCTTAGCCGACTTCAGCCAGCCGCCTTCGTGGGCTACGGCATTTTTTTCCGGAATGCCGCGCAACAACATAATAATTTCGGCTAAAACCAGCTCAGCAACACTGCGGGTATTTGAAAATGGCGCATTAAAAACAATAACACCGTGCTTTTTTGCCGCTTCTAAATCAACCTGATTGGTACCAATACAGAAGCAACCCACGGCAATGAGCTTTTCGGCAGCGGCAAACACACGGTCGTTTAACTGGCTGCGCGAGCGTATACCCAGAATATGGGCGTCTTTAATTTTTTCGCACAGCTCGTCTTCGCTTAGCGAAGTCTGCAGTATTTCCAGATTATGATAGCCATGATGCCGAAATAGCTGAATGGCGCTTTCGTGAACGCCTTCCAGCAGCAAAACTTTGATTTTGTCTTTTGCCAGGGATATCTGCATTAGCCACTTACCTTCAGGGTTTGTACTCCGTCTTCACGAGCAATTAAAGCGATATCAGCGCCGCGCTGGGCAAACAGCCCGTTAGTGACCACGCCGACAATATTATTCAGCTCAGCTTCAAGTTTCATTGGCTCCATAATATCGAAGTTATGCACATCGAGGATCCAGTTGCCGTTGTCGGTAGTAAAACCCTGACGCCACACCGGGTCGCCGCCCAGTTTCACAATTTCACGGGCAACGTAAGAGCGCGCCATGGGAATAACTTCAACCGGCACCGGGAATTGACCCAGGCGGCCAACCATTTTGCTTTCATCTGCAACGCAAACAAACTTCCTGGCTACTGCGGCAATAATTTTCTCGCGCGTTAATGCGCCACCGCCGCCTTTAACCATTTGACCGTGCTCAGTAATTTCGTCAGCCCCGTCTACGTAAATGGGTACCTCCACAACCGAGTTAAGCTCAAACACTTCAATGCCGTGCGATTTCAGGCGCTCGGTTGAGGCTTCAGAGCTGGATACCGCACCCTCTATGTCATGCTTTCGTTCGGCCAGGGCATCGATAAAAAAGTTTACCGTTGAGCCGGTGCCGACTCCGACCACAGTGCCGTCTTCAATGTATTGCATAGCAGCTTCTGCTGCCGCTTTTTTGAGTGCATCAGCGTTGCCTGACATGAGCGTTTTTCTCCGTTTGTTTTTTATACGCCAGTATAAGGAATTTGTTGGTTTTTATCGACGTTTCTTTGCTTCAGAAACGCCAGTGTTTTGCCGGTGTTATCACTTCCGGCAATGGAATGTCCCAGCTCTCGACAGGAATGCTTTGAACCAGTTGTTCGTTATAGCTTAACCCTACGGGTGATAAGTTGGGTTGATAACCGTTGTGCCATTGAGCCAGAGTGCGATCATAATAGCCGCCGCCCATACCCAGCCGGTTACCGTTTTGATCGAATCCGACAAGAGGCATCAGCAGTATCTGAATGTTCGATAGCGGCACCACGTTCTGTACGTTTAATTCGGGCTCCTGAATACCGTACTTGTTGAGCGTCATTGGGGTATCAGGAGTATAGCGTAAAAACAGCAAATGACCTTTAGCAAAAGGGTGAAGCACCGGCAAAACGGTGTTAAACCCCAGTTGCCACAGTGTTTCAATAACGGGAAAGGTCGGCAGTTCACCGTCAAAACTTTTATATACGGCTACTGTGGTTTGTTCTGGTTGCAGATGACTTAAACGCTGTTGCAGTCTGTTGGCAACCTCGCGCGCCGCCGTCTGTTGCTGTTCGGCGGGTAAATTGCGGCGAATCTGCTGTAACTTGCGTCGGAGATTGTGTCGGGTCATGCTAGAGTCTGCTTTTAGAAAAACGCTGAAGAATGGTCTGAGGATAACCGATGAAAACAATAAAAACGATAGCTTTAGCCATGGTTGCCATGGCTTTTACGGTTGCAGCCTATGCTGTGCAAGCGCCACCTAAAGCCCCGGAACGTGACCGTGGCGAAGGTCCATACGAACGCCTTATTTTACGTGGCGGCACATTAATTAACGGTGAAGGTGCGCCGCCATTTGGCCCGGTGGATATTGTCATTGAGAACGACCGTATCGTGAATATTGTCAGCGTGGGTAACCCAGGCGTGCCAATTAAGCCGGAAGGGCGGCCCGAAGCGGGCGCTAACGACAAAGAACTGGATGTCAGCGGCAAATACATTCTGCCCGGCTTTGTCGATATGCACGGGCACATTGGCGGCTCGGCAAAAGGCATTCCGGCGGAATACGTGCTGAAGCTATGGTTAGGACATGGTATTACCACCATTCGAGAGCCGGGCAGTTTTAATGGCCTGGACTGGGTTCAGTGGCATGAGAAACGCGCTGCGGACAACCGCATTACGTCGCCGCGAATTATTCCCTACGTTGGTTTTGGACAAGGCTGGGATAAGCCCATTTATAATGGCGAACAGGCACGCGAGTGGGTTCGTTATATAAAAGACCAGGGCGCAAAAGGCATTAAGTTTTTCGGTGCTTCGCGTAAGGTTATGGAAGCGGCGCTGGACGAAGCCAACAAGCAGGGCTTAGGCACTATGATGCATCATGCGCAGCTTAATGTGATGTCAATGAACGCATTAGATTCAGCACGTTCAGGCTTAACCTCAATGGAGCATTGGTATGGTTTGCCGGAAGCCTTGTTTGAAGAGCAGCGCGTGCAGGACTACCCGGCAGATTATAATTACAACAACGAACAAAACCGTTTTGAAGAAGCCGGGCGCTTATGGAAGCAGGCGGCAGAGCCGGGCTCTGAAAAATGGAACGCGGTGCGTGACGAACTCATTGAACTCGACTTTACCATTAACCCCACCTTAACCATTTACGAAGCCTCGCGTGACCTAATGCGTGAGCGTCAGGCCATTTGGCATGACGAATATACTCTGCCCCGGTTATGGGACTTTTTTGAACCCAGCCGCTATGCGCATGGTTCGTACTGGTTTGACTGGACCACGGACAACGAAATTGCCTGGAAAAAGAACTATCAGAAATGGATGACGTTTTTGAAGGACTTCCATGAAAACGGTGGCCGTATTACCACCGGCTCGGATTCAGGCTACATCTACAAAATTTATGGCTTTGGTTACATCCGTGAACTGGAATTACTGCGTGAAGCGGGTTTAAACGCGTTAGAGGTTATTCATGCTGCCAGCCTGGCGGGTGCTGAAGCACTGAATATGGAAGACGACATTGGTTCGGTGGCCATTGGTAAAAAAGCCGATATGGTCATTGTGAACGAAAACCCGATGGACAACTTTAAAGTGCTGTATGGCACCGGGCATTTTAAACTGGATGATAATAATCAGCCAATGCGTACCGAAGGTATTCAGTATACCATTAAAGACGGTATTATTTTCGATGCTCAGCAACTGTTGCAGGACGTTAAAGCCATTGTTGCTGAAGAAAAGGCGGATCGCCAAAAATGAGGGTGGCTTCCCAAGGTGCCGCTGCTGGCTGTAGCCCTTGAACCCATTGGTTCAAGGCGGGGAGCAAATGGTATCTGCCGTAGGCTTCCCGGTTCAAGCCGGGCTTGCTCATGGCAGGCCAGTGATCCCCTTTTAATACAAGCATCGGCTCAGGGACATAAGCCTGCTGGCAAACACCCCAGGAAACCGCAAAAGGGTTTACATTGTTGCTTTAGGTTAACCGTTAACGATTACGTTGTGAGCGTTGCTCACTCATAGCCTGTTCAATGGTTGCCTGAAGCAACTGAATTTTTTCTTCCAGCTTAGCAGTTTTTGCAGACTGTTCATTTTGATCCTGAATCCATTCATGACACAAATTCAGGGCTGTCATTACTGCTATCTGTTCCACATTGGTCAGTTGGGTCCGTTCCTTGGTTTCTTCAAGCCTTTCATTAAGCGCATCCGCCGCTTGCTGTAACGCACTCTCCTGCCCAATGGGACAAGCGACCTTGTAATTACGTTCCAGCAATTTTATATCCATGGTTTTTGCGGTCATTCAAAGACTCCTTGCAACTGACTCAACAGCGTTGATAACGGCATTATGGCATGAGCTACCGGTGTTTGTCAGCTAGCGATTACGTAAAGCCAGTGTTAGGATTAGGGCAAGATTAACCAAAGGCAGAATGTGAATGTCGACACGTTTTAATTATGACCGTTTAGTTGAGCTTTACGCTCAATACGATATGACGCCAAGTGCATCGGAAGTGCAGGGCATGTTAACCGGGCTAATAGCCACCGGTAGCGACGCCAAAAGCAATGAATTAATGATCTTAATGTCAGACCTGGCATATGACGGCCAGGGCTTGCCCGTCGAGCTGGAAAACTTGCTGCAACAGCAGGCTGAAGAAATTGAGCACTCGCTGGGCGACGAAGATTTAGGCTACCGCTTGTTGTTACCTGAAGACACCACGCCGTTGTCTGACCGCTTAAGCGCGCTGGCTGGCTGGGTTAACGCCTTTTTAGTGGGCTATGGTGTGAATCAGGAAAATATGACCAACTTAAGTGGTGACTTGAAAGAAGCCATTGAAGACATGGTCGAGCTGGCAAAAATAGAATTTACTGACGACGGTGATGAGGAAGAAGAACGAGCCTACACCGAAATTGTCGAGTATCTGCGTATTTCAGCCATGATGTGCTACACCGAGTTAGGCCGAAAAGAACAGCCCGCGAACCAGCCGCCTAAAACTTTACATTAATTACTGACGGAGTTGAGGTCGTTGATGAAAGACGTTATTCCGCAGGACGAATTTAACCAGCGCCGGCAGCAGTTATTGCAATTGTTGCCGACCAATTCACTGGCACTGGTTGCCGCCAGCAGTGAAGTTACCCGTAGCAACGATACCGAGTTTCCGTTCCGGCAAAACAGCGACTTTTTCTACTTAACCGGTTTTAACGAACCGGACGCTGTATTGCTGCTGATCAACGACAGCAACCCACGCAGTGTTTTATTCTGTCAGGACAAAGATCCAAAGCACGAAGTTTGGCACGGGTTGCGTCTGGGTTATGAAAATGCCGTTGAAGCCTTAGCTGTTGATAGCGCAGAAGACCTAGATACCTTGCCCGAGCGCTTACCCGAATTGTTGCAGGGCATTGAATCGGTTTTTTACCCCATGGGCGAAGACTCAATACTGGCCGAGTTAGTCAGCGAAGCTCGTGATGAAGTGAGTGTTAAAGCCAGACGAAGCGGCAAACTGGCACCTCAAAGCTTGTCTGATTTACGGCCTGACTTGGACGCCATGCGTTTAATTAAGTCAGCCGCAGAAATAGCGGTAATGAAAGAAGCGGCACGTATAAGTTCGGGAGCGTTTCGTCGCATTATGCGTTTTGTCGAAGACGGTAAGCACGAGTATCAGGTAGCGGCAGAGTTGCATCATGAGTTTGCTATGAACGGCGCTTTGCATCCGGCGTATGGCATTATTAGTGGCGGCGGTGCAAACGCCTGTATTTTGCATTACACCGACAACCGCGATGCTCTGCGCGACGGCGATTTACTGTTAGTGGATGCCGGTGCGGAATATCAGGGCTATGCCGCCGATATTACCCGCACCTTCCCGGTGAACGGGAAGTTTAATGAGCCGCAGAGCATACTTTACAATTTAGTTCTGAAAGCCCAGCAGGCTGCCTTTGCCGAAATAAAGCCCGGCAGCAATCTGGTTAAGGCAAGCGAAGCCGCAGCGCGGGTCATTAGCGACGGTCTGACGGAGCTTGGTATTTTAACCGGTGACGCCGAAGAGAACTTCAAAGAGCAGCGCTGGAAAACCTATTTTATTCACGGGTTAGGCCACTGGCTGGGTCTGGACGTTCACGATGTGGGGCGTTATCGCAACAGTGAAGGCGAGCCGGTTTCCTTTAAACCGGGCATGGTGCTGACGGTAGAGCCGGGCATTTATATTCCGGAAGACGCCGAGGTTGATGAAAAGTGGCGCGGCATTGGCATTCGTATAGAAGACGACATAGTGGTAACAGCCGATGGCTTTGACAACATGACCGCGGGCGTACCGAAAACCGTTGAAGAGATTGAAGAATGGATGAAAAGCCAGTAACTCAGGCTGATGTGGTTATAGCCGGAGGCAGCTTAGTGGGTGCCTTAACCGGCTTAATGCTGGCGCAGCAGCGGCCGGACTGGCGTATTGTGGTGTGTGAACCTCGCGCAGAAGGCCCGCCTGCTGACAAACGCATTATTGCGCTGGCAGCTGCCTCAGCAAAGCGGTTACAAAGCCTTGGTGCGCTCGATGGCATTGATACTACCCCAATAAAACACATTCATATTTCTGATCGTGGTTTTGCCGGCGCTGCGGAATTACACGCGGAGCATGAAAAAGTTGAGGCGCTGGGGCGCGTGGTTTCGGCTTCAGAGCTGGTCAATAACCTATACCTGAGTTGCCAGAAACAGCCTAATTTAAACTGGTTGTCCGGTGTGCGGCTGGAGTCGCTGAGACAGCATCTGGAGCACGTGGAACTCACTCTGGATAACGCGCAGAAATTACAGACTAAGTTGCTGATTGGCGCCGACGGCCAGAACTCGTTAGTGCGCGAACAGCTTGAATTAAAATCCGATACCTACGACTACGGTCAGTTTGGCTGCATTGCCACCTTAGACATGAAACAGCCCTTAAATGGCTGGGCGTTTGAGCGTTTTACCGAAGCCGGACCCATTGCTTTGTTACCCATGCAGAATTCGCAGGCCTCATTGGTGTGGAGCTTTACCGAAAAGCAGCGTGAAGCCGCCGAACAATGGTCAGATACTGAATTTTTGCACCGTTGTCAGCAGGCCTTTGGCTACCGCGCGGGCTTATTTACCGGGGTATCGAAGCGGGTTTTTTATCCGCTCATTTTACGCCGGGCTAAACGCTCAACCCATCACCGCAGTGTCATTATTGGTAACGCCTCGCATGCCTTACACCCAATAGCCGGGCAGGGGTTTAATCTGGGCCTGCGGGATACCGAAGTGTTGTGTGAATTACTGGCAACAACCGATGACCCCGGTCATTTCCGCGTTTTGCAAGGCTACGAGCAGAACCGCGAACGCGACTATCAGGCCATTATTAAGCTGACCGACGGCCTTGTGCGTGGTTTCTCCAACCATTATTTACCCACCGTTGTGGGTCGCAATAGTGCGCTGATGTTACTGCAGCATTGTTCGCCGCTGAAATCCGCCTTTGCACGCTTAACCATGGGGATGAAACCATGACCATGAAACGCAAAAAGTTAGATGTTGTGATTGTTGGTGGCGGTATGATTGGTCTGAGCCTGGCGATACGCCTGGCTCAACAGAACCGGCGAGTAATGGTGCTGGAAAGGCATTCGCAGCCTGAACTTTCTGACGAGCTGGCTTTACGGGTGAGCGCGTTGAATGATCGCAGTCGCAGCGTATTAAAAGACTGCGGTGCCTGGCCTTTAGTGCAGGAACACCGAAGCGGCCCCTACCAGAGCATGCAAGTGTGGGACAAAGACAGCCCGGCGCACATTGAGTTTTCAGCAAAGGAAATTAACGCCGAAGATCTAGGCGCTATAGTTGAAAACAACGTTGTTGAGCACTTTTTGTGGCAACGTGCGGAGCAGGCCGGTGTGGAGATATTACAGACGCAGCAGTGGACAATGGTTCACGGCGGCGATGAGTCTCACCCCGCGGAAATAGAAGTTGGTGAGTGGTTACTGTCAGCTGATCTAATAGTTGGAGCCGACGGTGGTCGCTCGAAAGTGCGTCAGTATGCTGAATTACCAATTTCCTTCTGGGACTACGGGCAGCAAGGAATTGTGGCGAACATTCGCACGGAACAACCGCATAATGGCGTGGCTCGTCAGGTATTTTTACCCACAGGGCCACTGGCGCTTCTGCCAACGCCTGACTCTCATACCGTTTCGATTGTTTGGTCTGCCGATGAAGATCTCGCCAGAAACTTACTTAATGAGCCGCCTGAGCGCTTTGCTAAACAGGTGGAAACAGAATCCGGTCGGGTATTAGGTGCCTGCGAGTGTGTGTCTGATATAAAAGCCTTCCCGCTTAGAATGCAGTATGCCCGCCAATGGTATCAGCATCGTATTGTTTTGGCTGGCGATGCGGCTCACACCATTCATCCGCTGGCCGGACAGGGCGCAAACTTAGGTTTTGGTGACGTGAAAGCCTTAACCGAGAAAATTGAGGGTGTGGATTTATCCTCGCTGGCGCAATTGCACCGCTCCTTGAGTGCGTATCAGCGTGAGCGCAAAGCCGACACCCAGCTCATGATAGCGGCAATGGAAACGTTCAAACGTGGTTTCGGCACAGCAAACCCAGTGGTAAAAGGCCTACGCGCTCTGGCTTTCGCACTGCCAAACAAACTCACCTTTTTAAAGCGCAAGCTAGCCGAAGTGGCTCTGGGCTAGGTGGCGGTGGTTGCTACATACTGGTCTGGGAGCCGCCCGTGAACCCATCCCTGGGGGGCTTGGGCAGCGCCATCCATGGCGCTGCACACTCCCTGACCAGTACGTACCAACCATAGGCGCCACCTATCCCGGAGCGCATCTCCCGTAGCCTGACGTTCACGTCAGGTGAGATATCGAACCCATCACCATCGCGTTATTATTCGAACGGCTCATCTGATCATTTAAGCACCTCACCTGATGCAATAGCATCAGGCTACCCGACATCCGACCGGGCATGTAATGTTCAAATCCTCGCTTTCAGATAATCCGCTAACTGAGAAGCCGCACTTGAAGTGCCGCCGGCCAGGCGCATAATGACGTTGACTGACCCAGGTGCTGGTAATTTCTTTCCATTAGCAAGCGCATCAATTACCGAAACACTGTCCGGTACCGTGCTACGGGCCAGTACGGTTATTCCCAAACTGCTGTGCAGTGCGGCGGTAAGCCCTGAGAAGTCGGTGTTGGTGTAGGTAATTCTGTAGGGTTGGTGTATCCGTTGCAGACTCTGTTCGGCACGGCGGCGGTAAATGCACCCTTCCGGAGCCACAACCAAAGGCAGGCTGGCTTGCTCAACCAATGCGGGGGAGCCCACCCAAACCAGCTCTTCGCGCTGAATCAAAACATCGCTTTTATTGGTTTGTTCGCGCAGTGCCAGAATAATATCGAACTGTTGCCCTAGCCCGGACAGTAAGTCTTTACTCAAAGCAGAAGTCACTTGCAGCGTAACCTGCGGGTAAACCTGAGCGAACTGACCCAGCACTTTGGGCAGCAAACTGGACGCGAATTCACTGGTAATACCCAGCCGCACTTTACCGCTAACCTGTTGCGGCTCGAACTGCGCCCAGGCCTGGTCATTCAGCGCCAACATACGCTGGGCGTAGTCAAACAGCACGTCACCGTCGGCGGTAAGGGCAAAGCCGCTGCCCTGGCGGGTTAGCAGTGCAACGCCCAGTTGCTGCTCAAGCTTTTTAAGCTGCAGACTAATAGCTGGCTGAGAACGCCCCATGCGCTCGCCGGCGAGTGTCATACTGCCCAGCTCAATCACCGCACTAAAACTGCGTAAGGCTTCTAAGGATAAATGTTTCATTGGTTCGCTTTATAAAGTCATTACTGGGTATTTGAAAAATTAATACCATTATAAGCATTATTGATTTTAAGTTTAAACGAATCACGCCTATAATTTGCGCCCATACACACGCACATAAAGTGAACAGAAAAGGAACACGGTATGGGTAGCAGAACGCCACTGTACGAAGCACACGTAAAAGCGGGTGCAAAGATGGTTGATTTTCACGGCTGGGACATGCCGCTGAACTACGGCTCACAAATTGAAGAGCACCATGCTGTACGCCGTGACTGCGGTGTTTTCGATGTGTCGCACATGACCATTGTTGACGTAGAAGGCCCACAGGCTCAGGCGTTTTTGCGTTACCTGCTGGCTAACGACGTTGCCAAGCTAAAAACCGAAGGCAAAGCACAATACACCAGCATGTTGAATGAAAACGGCGGTGTTATTGATGACCTTATTGTGTATTTCTTCTCAGAAACTGCTTATCGCATGGTTGTTAACTCAGCAACCCGCGACCGCGACCTGGCATGGATTGAAAAAGTCGCTGCTGATTTTGATGTCAGCACCAAAGAGCGTGACGACATGGGTATGCTGGCTTTGCAGGGCCCTAAAGCCGCTGACAAAATCCAGGGTGTATTAACCGCAGAGCAGTACGCAGAAATTGACGGCATGAAGCCTTTTGTCGGGAAAGACGTTGGCGATTACTTTATTGCGACCACAGGTTACACCGGCGAAAAAGGCTACGAAATTGTGGTTCCGGCTGAGCAGCTGGAAAGCTTATGGGATGCTCTGCTAAAAGCCGATGTGGCTCCTTGTGGACTGGGTGCTCGTGATACACTGCGCTTAGAAGCTGGCATGAACCTGTATGGTCAGGACATGGACGAGAACATCACGCCGCTGGAAGCCAATATGGGCTGGAGCGTAGCGTTTGAACCGGCTGACCGTGACTTCATTGGTCGTAAAGCTTTAGAGCAGAAAAAAGCGAAAGGTCATGACAAATTAGTCGGTCTTGTAATGGAAGAGAAAGGTGTACTGCGCCACGGTCAAAAAGTAACCGTTGAGGGTGGCGAAGGTATCATCACTTCTGGTACATTCTCGCCTACACTTAGTTTCTCAGTTGCAATGGCTCGCGTTCCATCCAGTGTTGGTGATACAGCGGAAGTGGAAATGCGTAAAAAACAAATGCCGGTGAAGGTGGTTAAGCCAGGTTTCGTCAGAAACGGTCAATCTGTTTTATAATCGAACAAGATTCAATACATTCCGGGTAACCCGGGTAGAAGGAAAGCAATATGAGCAATATTCCAGCAGATCTGAAATACGCATCAACTCACGAGTGGGTTCGTGACGAAGGCGACGGTACCTTTACTGTAGGTATCTCTGAGCATGCGCAGGAGCTTCTTGGCGATATGGTGTTTGTTGAGTTACCTGACGTAGGTGACAAAGTGGCAACAGGCGACGACATTGCTGTCGCTGAATCTGTAAAAGCAGCGTCAGACATCTACGCACCAATGACCGGTGAAGTGGTTGCGGTTAACGAAGACCTGGAAGATGCCCCTGAAACCGTTAACAACGACCCTTACGGTGACGGCTGGTTATTCCGTATAAAAGCAGATGACAGCAGCGAGCTGGACAACTTGCTGGACGCAAATACTTACGAGGCTTCAATCGACGAAGACTGAGGCCATTGGCGCATAGCACCAATGACACAGAGCGTCCTGAGCCCCGGAAATTAGCCGGGGTTCATTGTTTTTTGTATCCGATAAGTTTTCGATAAATTTCCGATAAATGTACGAGGCTGAGTTAAATGAGCAGTACTACCCTGACGCAATTAGAGCACCACGATGAATTCATTAGCCGCCATATTGGCCCAAGCGCCGATGAACAAAAAGCCATGCTGGCTGAGCTGGGTGTAGATTCTTTAGAAGCATTAACCAAAGACACTGTGCCTGGTGCGATTCTGCGTGAACCGTTCCTGCAAACAGGGGAGCCGCAAACTGAACGCGAAGCTCTGGCTCGTCTTAAAAACATCGCGAAAAAGAACCAAATTTGTACCTCGTACATTGGTATGGGTTACTACGACACCGTAGTGCCTAACGTTATTTTGCGTAACGTGCTGGAAAACCCGGGTTGGTATACAGCGTACACGCCGTATCAGCCGGAAATTGCGCAGGGCCGTTTAGAAGCTCTGCTTAACTTCCAGCAAATGACCATGGATTTAACCGGCCTGGATTTAGCCAGCGCCTCGTTGCTGGACGAAGCCACAGCTGCTGCCGAAGCTATGGCTATGGCGAAGCGTGTTTCTAAAAACAAAAAATCCAACGCGTTTTTCATTGCTGACAATGTTTACACACAAACGATTGACGTGGTTAAAACCCGTGCCGAATACTTTGGCTTTGACATTATTGTCGGACCGGCGCGTGAAGCCTCTGATCATGACGTGTTTGGTGCGTTGTTGCAGTACCCGGACAAGCAAGGCCAGCTGCACAACATTGAACAGTTAATTGGTGAGTTGCAGGAGAAAAAGGCCATTGTCGCCGTTGCTTCTGACTTAATGAGCCTGTTAATGGTGAAGTCACCGGGCGAAATGGGTGCCGACATGGTGTTCGGTAACGCTCAGCGTTTTGGTGTACCAATGGGCTACGGCGGTCCTCACGCCGCGTTCTTCGCTACCCGTGACAAGTTTAAGCGTTCATTGCCGGGTCGTATTATCGGGGTTTCTAAAGACTCGCGCGGGCGCCCTGCATTGCGTATGGCCATGCAGACCCGTGAGCAGCATATACGCCGCGAAAAAGCGAACTCGAACATTTGTACCGCGCAGGTTCTGCTGGCGAACATGGCGTCGTTTTACGCTGTGTATCATGGCCCTGAAGGCTTGCGTCGTATTGCCAACCGCATTCACCGCTTAACCGACATTGTTGCCTTAGGCATGCAGGACAAAGGCGTGAAGCTGGTGAACAGCCACTGGTTTGACACCTTAACCTTTGAAATGAAAGAAAACGCTGCAGACGTGTTAGCGCGCAGTAAAGCGCTGGGTCTTAACCTACGCGTTGACGGCGAAGGCGTGTTTGGTATCAGCCTGGACGAAGCCAAAACGCGTGACGACGTTGAAAACTTATTTGCCGCTCTGTTTGGCGACAACCACGGTTTAGACATCGACGTACTGGACAGCCGTGTTGCTGGCGGTGACGTTGAATCTATTCCAACTGACTTAGTGCGTACTTCTCAGTACTTGCAGCACCCGGTATTTAATGAGTATCACTCAGAAACCGAAATGCTGCGTTACATTAAAAAGCTGGAAAATAAAGATTTAGCCCTGAACCATTCCATGATTTCTCTGGGCTCGTGCACCATGAAGCTGAACGCCACCGCCGAGATGATTCCGGTGACCTGGCCTGAGTTTGGTCAGTTGCATCCGTTCTGCCCGGCAGAGCAGGCGCAAGGCTATTACGAGCTGGTTGAAACCTTGTCTGAATGGTTAATTGACGTAACCGGTTACGACAACATGTCGATGCAGCCAAACTCTGGTGCGCAGGGCGAGTACGCTGGTCTGCTGGCTATTCAGAAGTATCATGAAAGTCGCGGCGACGGACACCGCGACATTTGCCTTATTCCAAGTTCTGCTCACGGCACCAACCCGGCTTCAGCGCAAATGATCAACATGAAAGTGGTAGTGGTTGACTGTGACAAGCACGGCAACGTGGATATGGACGACTTAAAAGCCAAAGCTGAAGAAGCGGGCGAGAACCTGTCGTGCATTATGGTGACTTATCCGTCTACGCACGGTGTTTACGAAGAAGGCATTAAAGACATTTGTGACCTGGTTCACAGCTACGGTGGTCAGGTTTACATGGATGGTGCCAACATGAACGCACAGGTTGGCGTAACCTCACCGGGTTACATTGGCTCTGACGTATCGCACCTGAACCTGCACAAAACCTTCTGTATTCCTCACGGTGGCGGTGGCCCTGGCATGGGTCCTATTGGCGTGAAGCAGCACCTGGCTGAATTCCTGCCAAATCACTCCATTGTGAATATCGACGGGCCTAAAGCCGGTAACGGCGCAGTGTCTGCTGCTCAGTTTGGCAGTGCCAGCATTCTGACCATTTCATGGATGTACATTGCCATGATGGGCGGACGCGGCTTACGTGAAGCCTCAGAAACCGCTATTTTGAACGCCAACTACCTGGCTGAGAAGCTAAGCAAGCACTTCAAAATTCTGTATCGTGGCCGCAACAACCGTGTCGCGCACGAGTGCATTATCGACCTGCGCCCAATGAAAGACGTCGCCGGCATTGCTGAAATTGATGTGGCTAAGCGTTTGCAAGACTACGGCTTCCACTCGCCCACTATGAGCTTCCCGGTTGCGGGTACTATTATGGTTGAGCCGACAGAGTCTGAGTCTAAAGCCGAGCTGGACCGCTTTATTGAAGCTTTGGTCAGCATTAAAGCCGAAGCCGAGAAAGTAGCCGCCGGTGAATGGCCAAAAGACAACAACCCACTGGTAAATGCACCGCATACACTGGCCGACATTACCGATGCAGAATGGGACCGCCCATACGATCGCAAAACGGCAACCTACCCGGTTGAAGCCGTTGGTTACGATAAGTTCTGGCCAACCGTAAACCGTATTGACGACGTATTTGGTGACCGTAACCTGATGTGCTCATGCCCGAGCATTGAAGAGTATCGGTAAGCTTTGTGATGTAGCCTGACGTTCCACGTCAGGTGGGATGTCTCACCGAGGTGAATATGGAGCCCGCTTTTTAGCGGGCTTTTTACTCTTTTTAACGGCCATACTTAAGTCTCAGTACTAACTGGAGATTAATCATGGCAGTTCAACAAGCATATCCGTGGAATAAAAATCGAATTATAGGACAGAAAAAGCCACTCCAGATATCCCATATCTGGGGCATTCGCATACGCCTTGAACTTGAAGGGAAAGCAAGAGATTTGGCTCTTTTCAATCTAGGGTTAGATAGCAAGCTTAGGGGTTGTGATTTAGTAAAACTGAAAGTATCGGATGTTTCGTGTGGCCGTTCGCTGCTTACCAGAACTCACGTTGTGCAGCAGAAGACAGGTTGTCCAGTACAGTTCGAGATAACTCAAGGAACTAGAGATTCGCTATCCGCTTGGATCAGGCAAGCGAATCTATCAGAATCAGATTATTTATTTAGATCGAGAGTTACTGATGCAGAACATATCTCGACCCGCCAGTACAACCGGATATTTCATGGCTGGATCGAGAAACTAGGATTGGACAGTTCGCTGTACAGCACTCATTCAATGCGAAGGACCAAGCCATATCTTATCTATAAGAAAACTAAGAACCTCAGAGTTATCCAACTTTTATTAGGCCACAAAAAGTTGGAAAGCACTGTACGCTACCTCGGAATTGAAGTGGATGACGCGCTTGATATTTCTGAGTCAATTGAGGTCTAACTGTTAGTGGGCTGCTACGGCAGCCCCGTGCCAAAAGCCGAAGTAGATATAATTGTTAGTCTGAGGCAGATTATTTTACATAGCTTTCATTCATTACAGGGGTAATTTTCTTTTTTCACATTTCTCATCCACAAGGATTTAAATTTAAAAAACAAATATTAAGGCTCAAACTAATACATATAGACATCTTTTATTTTGCATCCAGCACCAGATATTTTTACACTATTAATTTCCTCGTAAGAGCTAAAGTCAAAGTCGAATTCAAATGTTCGTCTACTGCTCTCATTTGCATACAGAGAATGTGAACGACTTTCGGTCTCTGAGTCATCGTCGGTGTAATAATTATTTTTTCCTTCGTACTCTATTTCAACTTCACACTTTACGGATGCATCAATATAAGCATTGCCAGAGTAGTTAGTTTCAACTTTATAAGTTAAGTTTACTTCACAGCTGTTATAGTAATTCCCAGAGTAATTTTCATCGCAGTCAAGCTCTCCATCTAATACGGCTACACAAACTTCGGCACCGGTCTTGTATTCGATCTCGCAGTGCCCTTTCTCCTTTTGGCGTTGTTGGTACTCAACAAGCTTTCTTTTCAATTCAGCTTCTTTTTGTAGCTCACCATCTGTCATTTTAATGCAATTACTACCCGATGCTTTGAAGCCGCTATTGCATGTCCAGCCTTGTGGGGAGTACTCATTAATCCTCGCATTTTGAGGTACTTTTACTTCGTTACATTGGTTGCCTTGTCGCTTATAGCCGCTATTACATGACCAGCCTTGTGGAGAGTAGTCATTAATCTTCGCATTTTGAGGTACTTTTACTTTGTTACATTGGTTGCCTTGTCGCTTATAGCCGCTATTACATGACCAGCCTTGTGGAGAGTAGTCATTAATTTTCGCATTTTGAGGTACTTTTACTTTGTTACATTGGTTGCCTCCCTGTGTGTCAGCATGGTGTTG